>JALURH010000140.1 GCA_027017025.1 Thermofilaceae archaeon | reverse complement strand
AGAAATCCTCCACCCTGGCGGGCTAGAGATAACGAGGACGCTTGCAGAGCTATGTCATATTGGGGAGGGTAAGTTGGTGTTGGATGTAGCATCGGGAACTGGTGAAAGTGCATGTTTCCTGGTGGAAGAGTTTGGTTGTAGAGTTATTGGCGTAGATTACTCAGATTATATGGTTGAGAGAGCCCGTAGGAAAGCTAGGATGAGGGGGCTAGACATAGAGTTTAGGAAGGGAGATGCCCATAATCTCCCCTTTGAGGATAATATGTTTGATGCTGTTATCTCAGAGTGCACTACCTGCCTCCTAGATAAGGAGAGAGCGATAAAGGAGATGATAAGAGTTGCAAAGCCTGGTGGTTACGTAGGTATCCATGATGTATGTTGGATGGAGAATACCCCAGAGAGCTTAAAGAAGAAACTTGCTGAATTAGAGGGAGAGAGGCCAGAGACTTTAGATGGTTGGAGAGAAATATTTGAGAAACTAGGGTTAGAGAACATTATAGCAATCGATAAATCCTATCTTATTCAGGACTGGGTTAAATACGTTAAGGAGAGAATAGGATTTATGGGGCAAATTAAAATATTCATTAAGGTTCTCGGGAAATGGGGTCTTAGCGGCTATAGGAGTATGCGGGAAGTCGAGAAGATTTTCCAGAGCCCCTACATAGGATATGGGGTAATTGTGGGGAGAAAACCATTGAGGACATTAAGCAAAGGTACCTGATTCTATAGGCTTTTTTTCTAGCTAGGGAAAAAGGTTTAGGTAGAGGATAAGGAGCTATTTTCTCCCAGCTACTATAAAGGTATTGATTAATGCCAGCAGGAGCGCTCCATCGTCGCCTATAGCTACAGCTATCCATAAAGGTATAAGGCCGAGTATACTTAAGATAATTACAGCTGCTTTAGCGGCCGTAATAACTGTAATGTTTTCAACTGTTTTCCTGAATGCTTCTCTAGAGAGCTTGAAGAAGTAGAGAATATTTTCTAGGCTCCCGGAGGTTAATGCTACATCCCCAGCCTCGATAGCAGCTTGTAGCGACCCTACAGCTATACCTAGATCAGCTACGGCTAGCGCTGGAGCATCATTTATACCGTCACCCACCATAGCTACTGGGTTCCGATACCTGGTTTTTAGATCATTTATAAGACGCACTTTATCCTCGGGGTTAAGTTCGGCATAGAACTCATCTATACCCAGTATGCTTGATATTTTCTCAGCATTTACCCGTTTATCTCCAGTTAGCATAACGACCCTATATTTCATTCTCTTCAGCTCTTTAACTAACCTCTTAGACTCTGGGTTAATTCTATCCGAGAAAGTTATTAAACCAATTAGCTGATTATTGTTTGCAACATAGACATGTGGTGACCGAATCTCGATATTTCCTGGGCTATTCACCCCAATATTGTCCATAAGTTCTCTACTCCCAACAGCTACTAGGTTACTATCAACCTTACCTACAATCCCCATACCCGGCAGCTCCCTTATATCCTTGAAATCTAGTAGCTTTAGCCCCATGCTCTGGGCTTTATCTACTATAGCTCTAGCTAGCGGGTGGCTAGAAGCGACCTCGATGGAGGCAGCTAGGCGTAAGAGATCGTACTCAGATAGGTTCTCGTCATATACTATTATTTTCTCCACCTGAGGTTTACCTAGGGTTAACGTACCTGTTTTATCGAAAGCTATAACACCAATCTTGCTTGCTCTCTCTATTGGAGGCGTTCCCTTGGATAGAATACCCCTACGAGCCAATATAGCGAGTGAAGTCAAGAATGTTGTAGAGATAGACACTAGGAAAGCACTAGGACAAGCTATTGCAATAACTACTAACGCAACCCTAATATCTAGTGTAAGCCAAGCTATAAAGGCAAATATGAGCATTAGAGGCAGATATATTTTAGAAAACCTATGTATAAATCTCTCAAACTGTGTCCTACTCTCCTTGTATTTATCTATTAGAGATACTAGCCTTGTGAAAAGCGATTGATCCCCCGATGTAAGTGCTCTAACCTTAAATGCTCCTCCAACAACCAGTGAGCCAGCGTAAACGAAACTATGTTGCTTCACAGACATGGGTAGGGGTTCGCCAGTAATAATTGATTGGTCAACACTCCCGGAGCCTTCAATTACAACACCATCGACTGGTACTCTATCACCTCTACCTACGAGAACTATATCTCCACTCTTTACCTCCTTTACATCTACCTCTACTACATCTCCATCGAGAATACGTTTCGCACGTTTAGGCATATACTCCATTAATGCGTAGAGGTTCTTCTCTGCTCTCTCCTCAGCATACTCCTCCAGTATCTCGGCGACAGCGAAGAGACCGAGGACAAGGCTACCTTCAACATGTAGCCCAAATATATAAGTTAGGATACCTACGAAGAGCATTAAGGATAAGACGATGTATTCAACTCCAGGTTTCTCCCTCCTCAAGAGGCTAATAGTAGTGTAGGTAGCTAGGATAACAAGAGTAGCTAGCAGCAGGTAGGGTTCCCTAAGTAACCTAAGCTCGTGGACTATAACGGCAGCTATAGAGGCTAATATAATTAGGACCCATACTAGCTGCTGCTTCTCCATCAGCTTTCCTAAATATAGCAACTATATTAAGATACTACTATTATCTCGGAGAAAAATCATAATCTTTAATAAAATAGACATAGATTTTATTAATATGGGCTCTACAGTCGTTAGTTTATCCCTAGATTCGAGGTTACTAGATAGACTTGAGAAGTTAATAGAACAGCTAGGGTACTCTAATAGGTCCGAGGCAATACGTGACGCTATAAGACGGCTAATTATGGAGTATGAGTTCTCCGACATGAGGGAGCGTAGAGTACTTGCTGCTATAGTAATAGTTTATGAGTATAGCGAGGGGCATGTCGACAGGAAACTTGCTAGGATAAGGCATGAATATAATGACGTGGTTGTTGGTAACCTCCATATGCATATAGACGGGAAATACTGTACTGAGTTGTTAATAGCTAGGGGGGAGGGGAGAAGAGTTCTAGGTTTAATAGCTGTAACTAAGGGTATTAGGGGGATTGCTTCCTCTAGACACCTCTTACTACCCATATAAGGTCGGTAACCACACGGTATTGTATACATTTATTACTGGATATTATAGTTACAACCGTAGGGTTCTCAAATATAATAGATTTTGTATTAATATATGGGAGTCTATGGGTGAGTGGATTGACCCTAGACGAAGTTGATGGCAAGATACTTAGTATATTGATGAATAACTCTAGGGTATCTATCTCCGACATAGCTAGGGAGCTTGGCTTAAGTAGACCTACTGTGAGGAAAAGAATTAAGCGTTTAGTTGATTCCGGGGTTATTAAAAGCTTCTCAATAGTTGTTGACGAAAACTTATTGAGGGGGTTCCAGATACTGTGTTTCTTTAGAGCACCTAATGTTGAGGAGACTGTCGGGAAACTAAGAAATCTTAGCGAAGTTTCCGAGATCTACATTACAACTGGCGAGAAAAATATTCTCTGTATTGCTAGGATAGCTGATTTAAAGAATCTTGAAAATCTGCTTAGAGAGTTTAAAAAATATGGTATACCCTTCGAGGTGGATATTGTTCTACATACAGAGAAGAAAGCTATGGTTTTCCCACCATTTAAGGGTATTAAAGTAACATGTGACTACTGTGGTAGCGAGATAACGGGTAAGCCTATGATCTACAGGATTCATAATAGAACATACTATTTGTGTTGCCCTACATGCTATAGAGAGTTTAGTAAGAAAATGAAACGTATTACCGGATAACAT
>JALURH010000139.1 GCA_027017025.1 Thermofilaceae archaeon | reverse complement strand
TTTTATGCCAGTAAAGTCTTCGAAGCTTAGTTTAAATATTTGGTCAAGAACTCTTTTTCTTATAGCAGATGGAGGCTCTAGTTTCCTAAGCATTTCTCCATTCTCCATAACTTTATGTAACATTGGTTCCATACTACCTTTACATTTAGGACATTCAGGTGGCGATTCTTCTTCTAAAACCACCACATCTACTAGGCAATCTTTACATCTATAGACTTGTTTTCTTCCAGAAAGTTTCCCTCTCTTAGCTATAGGTTTCCATGATTCCTTGATCTGTACTGCTGTTATATCCATTGCATAATCGATTATAGGTGCATTGGCAATAGCAGATCCTACTCCAAATGCCTCTGCACCGGCTTCCTTTAGTTTTGGTATAATATATTCATTTATTCCACCTGAAACAACTATCTTAACACTCGGATAACCAGCTACTTTAAGCTTCCACTTCACCTCTCTCACTATCTCACTAAAGTCACCTCTTCGGCTACCTGGAGTATCTAGCCTAATTCCCCACAGCTTTTTTCCAAGCGTCTCAGCTGCTTTTATCGCTTCCTCTGTTTCGTCAAAGAAGGTATCTACTAATGCTATCCTCTTTACCTCAGGCTCAATTATTTCATCAAAAGCCAGCCAGGCTTTTGTATGATCTCCTAAAGCCGCTCTAAATATTATTAACAAGCTGTGAGGCATGGTACCCGTAGGCTTAATGCCTAACAACTCTGCTCCTTTTATTGCTGAAACACCATCCGCACCTCCAATATATGCATAATACTCAATAAATGGTGTAAGAGCTGGGTGCTGTCTTCTAGCTCCAAAGGATAGTACAATACTATCCCCAGCAGCCCTCTTTACTCTAGCCGCCTTAGTAGCTATCCCAGATGCTGAAGCTAGTAAACCTAGAAGAGGAGTTTCATATTCCACGAAATCACTATATATGCCTTCAATAACCATTACAGGAACTCTTAGGCCATAATAATCGTGGTGTCTAAAGATAGTACCTTCAGGGAATGAATATATAGTGACTTTTTTCCCCTGAAGAAGTTTCAGGACCTCCCGAAGCCCTGCATATATTGCCCAAGGATAACCATTAGGGAAGCTACTTGCAGTAACTTCCATGTAGACTTTTACGTTTCCTAGACCTTTCCTTGCTAGAATATTCTTTGTTCTAAGGAAATATATATCTGTTGTCTCACCCTTCTTTATCTCGTCAAAAGTTGCATATATAAATCTCTCCTCATTCAACTATAACACCTCCAGTAAGTAACATAGACTCATTAACATATAATTCCAATCGCCTACCACGTCTTACTTCCCTTATTAAGCCTACTCTTTCCAGAATAGTTATGTGGCCAGCTAGGCTGCCTACACCGATTCCAATTATCTTCGATAACTGTCTTATTGAAAGACCTGGTCTTTCAATAATTACTGACAGAATTTGACGCCTTAGTGGATTACTTAGAGCTTCGCTGACACTTAGTATTTTTCTAGGCAATCATTATCACCTAATTTCTGCCTCATTACCGACAAAATTATGCTGAGGTTAGAAATAAGCTTCTCTCCGAATAGTATATATACTAGAAATGTATGCTAGCTGAAGATGTTAGGAATACTAGCTGCATGTATAGCTGCTATGATGTTTTCGGGAGCGGCTATATTATACAGGGCTGCTATGAGAGGACAATATATTAATCCAATTATTGCGAGCGGTGTTAGAGCTCTACCAGCATTTTTTCTCCTGTTGATTATATCTACTCTGTTAAGAATAGACCTTATACGTAAGCCTCCGCTTTTCTATCTCTATACCCTTCTCTCAGCGTTAACATCATTTATAGTGGGAGATGCATTCTTCCTGGCAGGACTTAAGAAAGCTCCCGTTGGAGTAGTTTATCCATCTTCCTACACTTTTTCTCTCGTAGCCACATTTTTCTCATGGATTTTCCTTGGAGAAAATATCACCGTAACTATTATATTGTCTGCCTTGCTTATGTTAGCCGGTATTACATATATTTATAGGGGAAAGGGAGAAGACAATACCCTTCAAGGCGTACTTTATGGTCTTGGAGCATCATTCTTTTGGGGATTAAGTGTAATATTCACAACTCTTGCTCTTCAGTTTAGCAATCCTATAGGAGTTAACACTATAAGGCTCGGATTTCTAACATTAGCTTACGCTCCTATACTATTATTAAGTAGCAGGCAAAATAGTTCCCTGTTATCCAGTAAGCGAGATATATTAATACTTATTACTGGTGGATTGTTAGGCGTAGGTCTGGGACCTATAGCATTTTTCATAGCTATAACATTGGAGGGGGCCTCCAAGGCGGCCATAGCAGTATCATCCACGCCTGTATTAACTGTAGTTATGGGGAATATTGTTCTGAAAGAGCAGCTAACAAAGGGTATACTGGTGGGAGCATTCCTTGTAGCTATTGGAATGATTATTTTATCTATAGGATAAGTTTTTACATAAAGCAATATTTACATAGGATGAGTAAAAATGGTTTGGGCAAAGGCTAGCGCACCTGGAAAAGTGATCCTTTTTGGTGAACATTTTGTGGTGGAAGATCAACCAGCTATAGCAATAGCTCTCAATCTTAGGGCAAGAGTATATGCCGAGGTTAGAGAGAAAGAAGGTATTGAAGTATATTCGAAAAACCTTTCCTTAAGAGAGGTATTTCCAAAAGAAGACCCGAAATCTCCTCTTTACCCCATATATTATGCAGCAAAATCCACGCTCTCTTTTATAGGTAAGGAAAAGGGATTATATATCGAAGTAGACTCTGAGATACCTCCAGCATCTGGTATGGGTTCCTCCGCAGCTGTAGCTGTGGCTACTGTAGCTGCAGTAGCTGCGTCCTTAGGTTTCAAGCTAGATAGAGAAGACATATCTATGCTAGCCTATAGAGCTGAGAAAATTGTTCACGGCAAGCCCAGCGGTATAGATAATACTATATCTACCTATGGTGGAGCAATTGCGTATAGAAAAAGTGAGGGATTCTTGCAATTAGAGGCTGATTTCTCGCCTGTAATGCTTGTCCTCGCAGATTCAGGTATCCCAAGGAACACTGGAATAATGGTAGCCAAAGTACAGGAACTTAGAAAGAAGTATCAAAAAATTATGGATCCCCTGTATTATGCTGCTGGTAGATTAGCTGTGGAAGCAGCTAAGATGATGGAAAGGGGAGACTTTGAAGCAGTCGGTGAATTAATGATGATTAATCATGGTCTGCTGTCGGCTATTGGAGTATCTAACATGAAGCTTGAAGAACTAGTATATACTGCTAGGAAAGTGGGAGCATTAGGTGCAAAAATAACTGGTGCTGGAGGAGGAGGATTCATCGTAGCGCTTTGTAGGAGGGGTGAAGAGAAGAAAGTAGCCAAAGAATTAGAGAAAGTTAGTGAGAGAGTTTTTATTTCTGACATTAGTGTAGAGGGAGTAATCATAGAGGATTTTTCCTAAAAGTGTGTTTAGTGAAATTTAAATATACAAATAGTTTCGTGATAGTATTGCAGGTGGTAAAGAGATGTCTCTAGCTAGGATTAGATCTATGCAGAAAAAACTGATCAGAAGATATAGGGAGATTGGCATCGTAGCCTCTAGATATGTAGAAGCGGGTCTTCATGTTAGAGTTATGCACCCTACAAGGTATGGCCACATACACGTACTAGCAACTGGTAATAGGCAACGTTTAGCAATCGATGTATATAAAAATGCTGGAGAAGTTGACGAAGAATTTGTTAACAGACTTGTTGAAAAAGCGAGGCTCCTTAAAGCTAAACCAATAT
>JALURH010000138.1 GCA_027017025.1 Thermofilaceae archaeon | reverse complement strand
TTTTAGTATTGATAATATTATCATTTATTTCTCCAAATCTCCGCCGACCCTCCTCTAGGGCTATTCTTTTCACTATTTCTTTTAAGGCTGCCTCTCCACCAAGTTGGTGTAATATTTTAAGTGTTCTCCTCCTTCTTTCATTTTTTAGAATGTATAAATCCTTATTTGAAAATATGGTTTCTGTACGTGCCTTCAATTTTAACCTCTCGCATCAGCTCAATAGGTTGTTACTAAATGTAGCACACAATGCTATATAAATAATCACTTATTAATTAAGCATTAATTAATAAAAATCTTATAAATAAAACAGAAAATAAGTTTTCACGTAATACTTTGATTCAAAAAGATAGGAATATATAGAATCAGAGAAAAAATACTACTCCTAGAAGGGGTATTATAGACCATCCATGTCTGTATTTCATCTCATAGAGAGCTTCGTATAGAGCTCTCTCAATCAACCATGGGTATATGGCATTACTTACCCAAGTAGATAATTCATCGCGAGGTACACCATGTATTTGTAGTGAATACTGTGCTGTGCTAGCAATATATTCATGTATGATGTTTTCTCTAACCCTCTTAATCCACTCTCTAGTTAGCTTTACTTCATTATTTTCACTTAGTATTGATTCTACCGTTTCCTCCATACTTATACCGTAATGTTCCTTCAATGCAAAGAAACCAATATACGGTAGGCTCCTAAGTAGGCATGCTAGGTCACGTACAGCTGGTTCAAGTGTGAATTTTTCATCTTTGGGTCTCCCAGGCTCGCCCTCAAAATCTATTATGATGAACCTAGATTCGGGGGTGAATAGCATTTGACCCATATGTAGGTCCTGGTGGGTCCTTATCATTATTTTCCCAAGATAGTTGTTGAGTTCCTGTATAGCAGATACCACATTTTCGCCAACATAGTTTACTACCCTACGTACCTCATTGTCAATTTTGTTTTGAAGTTTACTAGCAAATTTTTCTACAGCCTTATAGTATGCTCTTAGCCTCTTCACCCACCTCTCTACATGCTTCTCCGTTATCCTCTTCCTGCCACACCACTCTTCGCTACATATACTCATTTCTCTATGGAATATAGCTAGTGTTGCTGAAATATTCCTGGTAGCCTTATATGGTATAATTATCCTGTTCTCTTTTAGGCTCAATAGTAGTGACTCAAAGAATGGTTTCCCCCCATCCCCCCTAGCATCTATGTACTCCATTATAGTTGAAACATAGGTGTCATCTAGTTTAGCCACCGCGTAGAGATGGGGTGCTATCCTTGTCCTTAAGAGATATTTGAGGTAGAGTGGCTCAGAGTTTAGGTAGGAGATTGCCCTATATGACTTTAGGATAAATTCCTTCCCTCCAGTTTTAGCTAAGACTAAGGTATTAGAGGTATCTGTAGAGACTATATATACCTCCCTCGCTTTTTCTTTGGAGAGATCTTCAATAAACTCTATGCGTATTCCATTAACCCTATTTGATAAGAGATAATTAATGTATATTGGATCTAGCTCCGCTTCGTATACATAGCTATTATCTATCTTGCATACCCTCTCTCCAGGGATATCGAGTGGAGGAGTATTTCTTACAACTAGTGGTACGAAGATCCTTGTTTGGTCAGTGGCTATAATACCGATGTAGATGTCTTCCCCCGCTCTCCATGCTTCAACGATACTATACCTCTTTACCCTGCTAGGGAACCATCTCTGCTTTCTAATCCATGGCTCAATCTCAGCGTACAGGTTGTAGGGATTCAAGAACTAGCCCCAATTATATAAGTGGTGCAACTTAATAACCTCTAGTGAGAGTATGCTTTAAGTATAGGAGTAGAAACTCCTATAAGCCTTCCCATAGGCACTAAAAGATACAAGACAATGCAAAAAAGCTATAAACTAAGCTCCATACTGCTCCATACTTTCCCATCTAGGTAATGTTTTTATCTTGAAAACACTCTTTAGCTAAGTAATGCCTAGCCCCTATAGGATAGCTATAGTCAGCCTAGTTGGTTCAACTACCATAACCTTAGTAAAAGGTTTGGTAGCGTTGATTACAGGTAGCTTAGCTGCCTTAACTGAGACAGCTGACTCAATCCTAGATATCGTGTACAATGTCGCAGCTCTCTATGCAGTAAAGAAGGCTTCTGAGCCACCAGATATGGATCATCCATATGGGCATACGAAATATGAGAACCTACTGGCCTATACCGAGTCTATTTTCGCTATACTCGCTGCATCTGGACTAATATTTGAGGCCATAAGGAGGTTAGTAACATTTTTTGAGATATTTAATGCAGATATAGGTTCAATAGTGATAGCTTCCTCTACTGTTGTTAGCTTCATGATAGCTTTACTTAACTACTGGGGGTATAGGGTTACAGGCAACATAGCTCTTAGAGCCAATGTCCTTAATTTCTCCGGGGACGTTATTAGAGGGGTTACCGTAGCTATAACACTCTTCCTAGTCCATATAGGTTTTAAAACTCTTGACCCAATAGTATCCATTGGTTTGGCTACATTCCTAGTTATAGAAGCATTAAAGCTTATGAAGGAGGCAACATTCCCGCTACTCGATACGATAAGCCCTAGGGTGCTAGAAGCTATAGAGAAGGATATCAGGAATGTTCATGGCGTTAGGGAGGTTAGGGTAATTAAAGCCCGCGACGCTGGAGGATATATACATGTTGAAGCTACTATACTTGTAGATCCAAAATTAAATATAAGAGAGGCGCATAGGATTTCAAGCAAGGTTGAGGAGCTTATAAGAGAAAAATATGGGAGAGTATTATGTTGTATCCATGTTGAACCCCTGCCTGAGATATAAGAGCTAGGTTATTTTCCACTTAAACCCTCAATAACGACAGGTTTTCTCCCGAGATACTCCGCAGCTGTCAGCACCTTCCTACCAAGCTTCTCAGCTATATCCCATACTTCCCTGGTTCTCTCCCTAAATTTAGGTTCGCGGGGTAGGTGATGATCATATATTATTAGGTTTGTATCTGTCTCCTCGACTATCCATTTAGCGTTCTCCAGGGTTCTCCTGAAATTAATCATATTTAGGGTGTAACCCAACATATATGTCATAGGGCCATCTAACACGAGCACATCAGGGTTCTCATCTATAATCCAGCTAGCATAGTCCTCGATAATTGGGCCGTTTAAATCAGAGGAGTGAATAAACTTCCACCCCTTATACTCTATTACTGTAGATATAACCCAACCCACCCTAGAGAACTCTATACCATGGAAGAGCGGCTCAGAGAACCTAATTTTAGTGTTTCCGAAAGTAAATACCTTCCCGTCGGCGAATAGGACTCTTATCTCCCTGAGGGCTAATTCAGGTACCCTCCTATATTTATTCCACTTCTCAACCCTTTTCTCAAACCATTTCCTACCTGCCTCAAGTAGATTTCTTCTCCTCTCATTATACTCCCCTAAATCGAGGCTAGAGGATAGGGGAAGCTTCTCAAGGGGGTCAGAATATTCCTCTTCCTTAGGATCAAGGAGGCTTTCATCAAAGTTTTCTAGCCCAAAGCTTGTGTAAAGGTTGTTGAAGAACCTGAGAGCTCTCTTCCTCTGAGAATCATTTATGTACCTATTCGGGTTTTTAGCTAGAATTATTTTCCCATTATATAGCTCCTTGTCGAAATCCGTGAAGTGATCATAGTGGTAGTGAGAAATCACTATAATATCCGCTTCCTTAGATGCTTTACTTATGGTTTCCATAGCTTCACCTAGCCACTTAAGCTTTAACTCTGCTGGAACTGGGAAACTAGCGTGCATAATAGCGGCTCCAGGATCAATTAAGATCTTAACACCTGGTGTATAGACTAGAACACAAGAGGATTTAGCCCCTAGAGAGTCGAACCAAATTAACCTAAATCCATAATAATTACTCACTATTTTTACCAGTAACAGGAAAGTAGATATATGTATCTGCTAGGTTCTCCTTGACTACTACCTCAGATAACATATACTTCAATGCTAGTAGCAACACGTGTTCGTCGATAATGGGTTTGAATTTAGCCCAACATACTAAGAAGCTGGTTGTGATCCATTAAGTTCTCGGTTTTATAGCCATGATTCGATAAAAATTCCCTAAATTCTTTATCCATCGTGAGGAAAACCATGTTTTTCTCCAGCGAAGTTGCATAGAGGAGATTATCTATATTATCCCTATGTCCAAGTACACGTAGTTTAAATGCCAATTCTATTGCCTTTGATCCCGGCGTTATCCACTCATAGAAACCAGAGTCTAGGAGAGATTTCGTAGCCACCGCTATAATATTCTCTACATCTACTCTCCGTCGTCTAGCTTCTCTATGAACCTTACTTATAATCTCAACCCAAACTAGCGGTAAACAGTAGAACTTAACTTTACCTTTAATCTTAGCCACCCTAAGCCTAAGTATTTGTTCATCAGATAGCCCCTCAACCTTAATCCCGAAGCTTGGTAGGAGATACGTTGAATCTAGCAATAAATTAAGGACCATAGAGCTCACTCTGCTCCTCCTCGGATTCCTTCTCGAACTCCTTAACCGTGGTTTTTGCCCATTTCTTTACCTTGAGAGCTAGGGAGAGGGGATCAGGTATAAATTCTAGAATCAACTTATTACCCTCAACTTTCATTAAAACTCTATCTCCCTCATCTATACCTAGTTGCTCTACAATACGCTTAGGTAGATATATAGCGCCTTTCTTACCCACCTTTGAGACAATAACCTGACTCAGAAACATCACCTGGAAAAATATCTATACCTGGAATATAAAAATTATCTGCCAATAAAAGCTAAAGAAGGTGTTAATTATACTCCGGAAAATTTATTTCAGAAACCTTTTCGGGCTCCTTCGAGATACGGATGTTTTCTCCTAGCTCCAACTCTTCTACATACTTAATCTCCCCAGATACAATACACTTATCTCCGAGCCTCACACGGTATGCATAGATATTCCCTAGCCTACATCTATCTCCAGTCTCTAGATCCTTAGCGTAGATATCTTCCGCTACTACTCTATCACCTAGATACACTATTCCAGCAACAACCTTGCCTTTAACCCTCCCCCTATCCCCTATATCTATAGAATCAGCCCATATTCCCTCCTCCGCAGCAATATAGTTTGCTTCTATTTTCTTAGCTTTCACTTTTCTGGCATCAATACCTCCTCCAACACTAACTATGGATGCCTCAAATATATCCCCCACCTTGATGGTGCCGCCGACATCAACTCTGTTATACACCTTTAGTTTCTTATCTACCTCGACCATACCTCCAACATCAATTTCCTCAGCCTCCAGGTTCCCCCTGGAGCGGAGAACCCCACCTATATCTATTTCTCCCACCCGAAGATCTCCATCCACTGTTAGCGTCCCCCCAATATCTATTCCCCTGATTTCTCCTCCACCGATATGTACTGCTCCCCCTACATCCAGAAAACCTATTTTCACATTACCTCTAGCCTTAAAACTCCCCCCTACACTAAGGGAATTTTCAACAGAAATGTTCTGTGCATCTAATGTTCCACCAACACTAATTCTTTTAGCTACTATATTTCCCCCTCTCACACTCCCACCTACACTAATATTATCTGCCTTCAGCTCCCCGAGTACTCTGAGAACACCCCCCACACTAACGTTAATGGTCTCTAGCTTCTCGGCTTCTACTGTACCACCGACTGATATATCCTCAGCCTTCACATACCCTTTAGCAACTAGCCTACCCCCTACGTCAATATCTTTAGCCTCTACCCTCCCGCTAGCGTAGAGACTTCCATCCCTGATTCTAATATTCCTCCTCACTACCAGGTCTCCTTCTACCTCAATATCTCCACCCTCTCCACGTAGAGAATCGGCTTCTAGAGCATTAGTAAAAATAATGTCTCCTCGGCAGAGAACTCTACCCTTTACTACTATCTTATCTTCCCTGGCTTTAACAATTGCCCCATCTTCAAGCTTTAGATCTCCCTCCACTACTCCAACTATTATCTCTTTACCCCCCAAAGTCTTCACCAGGTATCACAGGCTAATTATACATATATGTGTGGCTCACATTTAGAGATCACAGATTGTGATTAATCCTTATAAAGTAGAACTGGATTGTGCTCCTAATGGGTAGGTATGTAAGGAGAACATTCTACGACGTATATGCTGATATCCTAAATTTTCTGACAAGAGCTGGTAGTAGTAGGATAACGCAGATAGCTAGATACTCTAACCTACCAGTAGACAGAGCGAAGAAAATACTTAAGGAAATGGCTGAAAAAGGCCTCATAAAGGAATATTCCGAAGAAGGGAGAGTTACATATACGGTTACAGCAAAGGGGTACATGTATCTTGAATTATACGGAAGGTTGAAGAAAATAGTCGGAGGTAAGGCATGGAGAGCTTCCCCAATAAAGGACTAGACATTAAGTTCCCCAGATCTTGACTGATAGAACACCAGTGGTGTATCATCACTATTAATATATGCATTTACCACCTCCCCGATAATCATAATATGGTCTCCAGCTTTTACTTCATCTATTTTCTCGCACTCAATAACTACTGGTGCCTCAGCTATTACAGGAGCTTTTATCCTTTCTGCCGGTTTAACGGTAACCTTTGCTGCAGAAAACTTATCGACATTTTTCCCCGAAAGCATGCCGAAAACACTATATGCAGCGTTTTCTAGCGCTTTACTAACAATATTCAATGCGAAGCTACCCTGCTTCCTTATAAGCTTCAGGGTATGCCGAGAGGGTGCAATAGCTACCATTACAAGGGGAGGATTCCAGGAGATCCTTGAAACCCATGCAGCAGTCATACCTCCTCTCTCATTCGGATTCTCTGGATCGCCTGCAGTAACTATAACGAGAGGATGAGGTATGTAATCTAGAGCTGATAAAGTATCTATTCTCTTTTTAGTCATATATATTATATTCCGTAGGGAGATAATAAGAATACTCCGTAAGAGTTATCTCTATAGATATATTTTGCTTCTCGTTTATGTTAAAGCATATTTATGGTAGTATAAACCACTTATTAATAAAACTAGTTAATAAAAAATCGGTTAAAAAGGGTGCTTTGACTAGTAATGGAAAAATATTTATACTCCTGACTAAACCGAGTTAGTTGGAGGGTTGAGGTGAAAAAGGACTCACATAAACTCCTACTAATGAATAACTTTATCGAAAGCTTTAGATGGAGCCTTGTAAGCCCCTTTATGCCCCTATTCTACTATTCGCTGGCTGGAAGCTTCATCCTACTCAATATGGTTCAGTACTCGTCTGCGTTTATTTCATCCATCTTCGCAATAATATGGGCTAGACTATCTGACTCCTATGGTAGGAGAAAACCATTCATCATAATGGCGTATACAGCTGGTATAGTGACAACGTATCTGACAGCACACGTGGGGAATATATATCAGCTTTTTCTCATCAGACTTGCAGGTAGTGTAGTTGGTAGTGCAGGAGGCTCAACGTTCTCTGCGTTACTAGCTAAGAAGTTTAGGGAGAAGAGGGGAAGTGTTCTCGGCTCCTATAAGACTCTAGGTATAGCGGGTAGCTTCGCTGGAAACATGTTATCTGGCTACGTATATGAGAGATATGGTATCAGGACAGCACTAGAGTTAATATCCTTTACAACGGTAGTTCCCTTATTAATCGTACTAGCTATAGATGAAGAGCCAGAGGAAAGGAAAAGTTTTAGGATAAAGGATATCTTTATTCCACCAAAAATGCCTCCAGTATTCAAGAAATACTTCCTGCTACACCTTTATCTAATGAGTATTGGTACCATAACGGGTAGTATACATGCCGTATACTTCACGGAGTACCTTAATGGATCACCCTCTCTCTGGGCACTTGTTGTAAGTATAACTGTTCTCTTATCAGGTACCTCAGCGATATACGGGGTATTAGCCGACAAGTATGGGGCTAAATTCAATATACTTTACGCAACGATAGGGTGGACTCTCCTAAACATTGGGTACATGCTAAGTAATGACCCACTTACGTTCGCCATAGTATACGTAGTACCTATAGGAGCAGCGTACTGGGTAGCTTACGAAAAAGCGCTTTTCGATGCAAGCGACTATACGGATCGAGCAACGTTCTTCAGCTTCCTAGGGATTATCTCATCAATTTATTCCTTAGCTCTAGGGACTATAGGGGGTTTCATAGCGGATATGTATGAGCCAAGAACACTATTCTTGTTATCAGCTATAATATCGGCTCTTGGCTCAATCCTGGCATGGAAATATATACCTTCAGACTCTAAGCCCAGAACAGTCAGTAGCTAAGCTAGTTTAGATAACCAAAAGTCTTAATAAAAGAAAGAAAAATTTAGTTTAGTCTAGACACTACCAGGATCCTATTAGCTAAAGCCCTAAATGGGTTTTGGAGACGCTTAGCGACCAAGGTTGCTGTAGATATAGCTGTAATCACTACATAGAGGAAGGTTGATGCTGAAAGTAACATATCAAGCTTAAATACAAGGGATAATATACATAGCCCTATGGTTCCCACTAGTGTAGCTAGGAGTAGACGTATAGCCCCAAAGTCTATCTTGAAGCCTAAGAGTATAGTAATTAATATAGTTAATGGGGTGAAGTAAACTAGCCCTATAAAGATTGATGCTAATGTTCCAGCAACATATACAGCTAGCTCTGGGCTTAAAGCTATCAAAGGACCTGCTACAGTAGTAGCTATATTTAAGGAATATATTAGCGGATACAGAAGTACCCTGAAAAAGGATCTTAAAAACTCGTTACTGGAAATAGTTTTAGCTACATATGGGCTCCACGAGTAATAGAATACGTTAAATACAGCGTAGAATCTTCTACCACTATATGTTGAGAGGACGATTTCATCTCTAAATCTACGTAGAACATTAACTTCATCGCTAAGCTCGGAGCCGTAGGTTGCTGTAGCTATGAAACACTTTTTCTCCTTTATCTTGAGGGTTACCCTAGCTGTTTTCTCGATACTATCGCTCCTAGCTACCACAACTAGTATGTATTCTCCCTTAGCCGATCCAGTATCTATTTCCAGGGTGCTTGAAGCTGGCGGCACAACTTCTGGGGGATTAAATGAGTAACTAGCTTCGGATGGGAGACCTAGGAGCGATAACTTCACGGTTTTACTAGTACCCTTTAGTTTAGAGACAGTAACTATTATGGTGGTGGATTCTCCCTGAGTTATTTCAACACTAGTTGGGTTTACACTTACATCGAAATCAAATGATTCTATGATAGTAAGTTTCAGGGTGCTAACAACCTTTATATCATCGGTAGCTCCCTGAATAGTTATCATATAGTCTCCTGGGGTAGCAGTTGATTCTACGGTTATCTCAACACTAACCTCCTCCCCGGGATTTATTGTAGTAGAGCTAAACTTTACTGAAACACCTGAAGGTATATCTGTAGCCGATAGCTTTATGGGAGATGGAGGAGCTCCTTCAGCCTCCAAGTAAATAGTTATTCTCTCACTATCTCCCTGAGCTATCTCTAATGTATTGGGCGCAACCTCAAGGTTAATTTTTAGCTCCTTAACTATGAGAGTTAATGTTGTATGGTTGGCTATGCCATCTCCACTCCCCTCAACGACAATTTCATATGTACCTGGCTCTAGGATCGCTGGTACCTCTAAGGTGAGGGTAGAAGTTGACCCAGGTGTAATCTTCTTTGGCGCAAATTGCCAATTAACTCCTGATGGAGCATCCGTAATTGTTAGCTCCACTTGCTCAGCGAAACCCCCTATGCCAGCAATAGTTACGGTTATGTGTACCGATGTACCTTGGTAGACAGATACCTCTGCAGGCATCAAGGTTATGGAGAAACCTACCTGTACGACTTTTAGCGTTAGAGTTCTATCATGTGTTTTATCCCCACTTACACCTTTGATTTTAATTTCATACGTACCTGGTGGGACTGTAGAAGAAACCTTTAGGGTTAATTTAGCAGTGGATCCGGGAGATACTGGATTTGGATCAAATATAGCTGTTACCCCGCTTGGTAAGTTAAGTGCAGATAATGTTATCGGTTGGTTAAAACCTCCAGAACTACTAGTTAATACAGAAACCTCGACAGTACCTCCCTGAGCTACCGTTACTGACTGCATAGCTAGATCTATAGAGAAGTCTCCAGCAGACGTTACTTCCAGCTTTACTGTTTCAGTATCACTCGTGTCAGTACCCTTCGCTTTCACCACTATGTTATAGGTGCCGGGGGGTGTTGATGAAGAAGTCTGTATCTTGAGTATAGAATTAAATGGGGGAGTACCACTTATAGGTATAAAACTGTAGGTTGCTCCAGAGGGGAGACCACTTAAAGATAATGAAACGGATCCAACGTTACCGCCAGCAGTTATCTGGAGCTGGAAGGATACTGTACCTCCCTGAGGTACTGTTTGTGAAGAAGGTGTAACGGCTAGGTCAACATAGTACTCATATGTGACCTTAATTTTAGGTATATAGTTGCTGCTAGATTCCCTTGAGTGAAACGTTATTTTTCCATCCCAAACTGTACCTGGAACTAGGATTATCCCGTAGTTTGGTGTACCAGATAACCATTTCTTAACTATATCGGTTATATCGATAACGTATTCATGACCCCACGGATCTGCTGCTTTTACGTTAAACCATTTGCCGTCCTCTGTCGTATAGCTTCCGCCAGCAGTTGTCCAGGATTTTGTGGCTGTACGCTTTGTCCAGGTAACGTCGTTTTCTGTCCAGTATTCCGTTACCCTGTAGACATAGACCGTCTTATAGTTCTTACCTGACCCTAAGTCGTCAAATACCCTCTTATAGAGATAAAGTTTAGCTGAAATAATATTTGCCCCAGATGGGACATAATTATTAATTGGAAAATACAGGAGTGAATGTGCCTTTACAGCTGGACTTGCCCGGTATTCAACAAATAAAGCAGTACTAGTTCCGGATTGTACACCAGTTGAGTAAATATAGGCATCTTTAGAGCATTTTATAGTAGCAATTTTTTGTCCAGGATCGCCTATAACTGATTGACAGTTGAGTATTAATAAAATAGTTATTGTTAAGAACAAAAATGTGGGATATACTCGGCGTTTAAATTCCATTTAAACACCTGATGTAAATTCTGCAGAATTCATAGCTAAACTGTTTTATATAAATCTGCTTACCAGTATATACAGAAACAGTTACCTATTCTCTTAGAATATAAGCATAGAGGTGAGAGGTTACATAAATTTCCCATGTATCTAATTTTTCATGAAAATCCATATTATATCTTAATTCGTAGACAATACTGGTAGGGGCATCTAATTTGTGCCGTATAGGAGGAAAACATGGAGAGAGAAATTAGAGAATGAAATGGAGCCAAAATCGTG
>JALURH010000137.1 GCA_027017025.1 Thermofilaceae archaeon | reverse complement strand
GGGTATAGCTTTAAGTCATAATAATATTTTTAGTTTAAATCTACCTAGAAATAGGTATTACATAGGAAAGAGTTAGGGTTTAAGATTTATATTTCCAGTTAAGAAAGATATTTAAGGCGGGGGTGCCCGAGCCAGGTTAAAGGGCAACCGACCACAGGGGGCGGACTCAAGGTTAAAAGTATCTATTGAAAGAGAGATATCCGCTGGCGCTGGCCTGCCCGGGTTCGAATCCCGGCCCCCGCACCAAAGGGCGAACTTACGTAAAACTTAAATTTTTAATAAAAGGCGAAAGAAATATATAATCAGGGTGTCACATGGGTTTTCCGATAATATCGCCGATTATAGCATTTTCATTAGGTTTATCTTGTTCCCTGATGCCATGCTGTCTGCCAATTTTACTAGGTTATATTGGCTTTTTAATGGAAAAACGAGAACCGACAAGATTGGAATCAACATTAATAGTTATAACCTTTGCAAGTGGAATTATGGGGTCTATTATTTTGATAGGATTCTTATTCTCTTTTGTTGGGGGCATTTCTTCCCAGATTTATGGTTGGATAAGGTATATTGCTGCTGGAATGATAATCTTACTTGGGCTAGGTTATTTACTAGGATATGAGCCAAGAATGCCATTTATTCGAAGTGCGATAAAAGAGAAGGGGTTTAAGGGAGCATTCTTGCAAGGCTCGGTGTATGGAATAGGAACGTCCGATTGCGCCGTTCTGATGCTTTCATCTTTAATTATTTACTCATTCGCAATACCAAACATCGGGATAAACATACTTAATTTTATCTTCTTTGGTACTGGCCGTGCAACTCCATTGATCGCGATCAGTTTACTGGCTTCCGACACGCAAAAAAGATTTGTTGCTTTCTTCACGAAATACTCAAAGTTATTCAGCAAATGGCTACCCGGATTACTCATATTAATTGCAGGAATAACAATTTTGATTTTCTCTTTTCTTGGAATATAAGAAACTCTGGAGCATTATAACTCGCTCAAAGAAGGGGTTTCTGTCCCATCGCTGCAACTGATCTGTATTTCTAATGGAAAACGCTCTCAACGATCCTAGTCCACGGGAGATCTCAGAATGAAGATCATGATAGAATGAGCCGTCAAGTTGATGCAAATTAAATAAGCCAACTTATCAAGATTCCATTTGAGGGTTCAAAACGAGTGTATAAACCTAACCCCCCGCACCATAAAGGTCTGAGACATCATTTGAATGTCTCCCATTTTTCCCAGAGTTGCATTCTCCTGCGCTTGAGTAAACGGGATTCACTTTGCAGATAAGTCATCACTGTTCTATGAGCTTTTCCTCTAATTATCATAAGGATAGCTTCTCTAGCTACCCTTATTTGTTCGTAATCGCCAATTATGCCAATAATCTTATCTCCAATAACTATACGTGTACCTGTGATTTCCTCAAGAGTTCTCTTAAATCGTCCTTCACTCCCTATTAAACGTGATTTTATTCTCACCAGATCATTTCTATTCCTAGCATATTCTGACAAATCTATAGTTTCTAGATATACCATATCGTCTTCCAAAAGCTGTATGTCTTCTGCTGAAAAACCTAGTGATAGTGCTTCTATCGCCTGCCTAGCTTTTAATACTTTGAACGGAGAAAGGGTCTTCGATGGTATTATATAAATAATCGCGTTCTCTGCGTCGATCTCAATTTTCACATTAAAAATTTCCTCTAGCATTTTCTTTGTAGCACCATTCTTACCTATAATTACTCCTACTCTTTCAGAACGAACAGGAACAGGAATTCTCCCTTCCAAAATCCTCACCATTTTCTAATAATTTTAGTAGCTTAAGCTGCTTACTAATGTCTTAAGACTTAGAATCACCTTATAAGGGTATACTATGTCATATACACATGGTGAATAGTGAAAGAGATTTAGATGAGGAGTTTATACATCTAAAGAAAAGTAGAAAAAAGCTGAAAGATACCAGTCTTTTTGAAGTCGTTGAAGAAGTATTTGACTATAAAACGCTAATGGCATTATATTATCTTATAAACAAGGGGTTCATTCACGTAATGCATGGTGCCGTTGCTTCTGGCAAAGAAGCAAAAATCTATTGGGCTGAAGATTCAAAAAGAAATGATGTTGCTGTCAAAATTTTTCTTGTAAAGACAGCAGAATTTAGAAGGGGGAGATTGAAATATATCGAAGGAGATCCTAGATTTAAAAAAATAGGAAGGGACATTAGAAGTATAGTTAGAGTATGGTGTAGTAAGGAGTACAGGAATCTTTTAAGAGCATATGAGGCAGGTATACGTGTACCAAAGCCTTATGCTTTTAAGGAAAACATTTTAGTTATGGAATTTATAAGCGGCGACGAAAGGGGAAGACCAGCCCCTTTAATTAAAGATAAAGTTCCCGAAGATCCAAAAAATGCTTTTTTAATCATAAAGGATTATATCAGAAAACTTTATAGTAAGGCGGAACTCATTCATGCAGACTTATCAGAATATAATATAATGGTAAAGGATTCTGAACTCGTTGTGATTGATTGGGGATCAGCAGTTCATAAGATGCATCCAAGCGCTAGGGAATTTCTCATAAGAGATATTAGGAATATATACAATTTCTTTAGACGGTTGGGAGTTAAGACTGGAGACCCCCTCGAGTTCTATCTCGAACTTGTTAAATCTTAAAGTTCCAGTAATTTCTCCAGATCCTTTGTGAAACCCATTCTCTCAAGTCTTTGCACTTCAGCCGTTGTATATCTATAGATTATATCACCTCTCTCTGGCTGAAAATCCCATGGAGCTACCAACACTACATCACCAACTCTCATCCACATCCTTTTTCTAAGTTTACCAGGTATTCGACACATTCTCACCCTACCATCTATACACAGCACTCGCGCTCGATCATAGCCTAAAAATTGCTGTATTATCCCCAGCATGGTCGTTTCATTGTCTGGTAGAGGAATCTCCTTTGGTTCTTCACTTTCTCTCCGTTTCCTTTTCCTCCTCCTCGCCATAATTACATCACCCTACTTCTTTTTAAGTACTTGAATTATTCGGTACAATATACACATTTTTATTGTGAAAGAATAATTTCACATTTCCTCCCTCCTGTATCCATAAAGGTATCCTATCATACGCTATCTCAAAAACTTTATAACTCCTAATGTCCATCACCTGTACATATGGGGGGGAGATGCTTACAACAATAGCTTTAGATAAATTTGATTGCATCTCCAATCTTTTAATATTTTTGTAAAGTTCTCTCGATAGTCCTATGCTTATCTCTTTAAAATCCTTAAGGGAAAGAAGCTTAACCCTATTTTTTTCTATACTTTTTACATAACATACTTTACCTTTTATTTCAATAATATCACCTTTTTCAAATGGTGGTAGAAGAAGTCTGAATGTGACCCTATACTTTCTTCTCCCGCTGGAATTTATACCTATCTCCTTACTAGTTTCAAGTACATCAAATATCAAAAATTGTTGAAGAATATTTACGAGGTTTTTAGCTGTTTTTTGTGAAACCAATATTATATCAATACCCTCTGGCATTACTCTTATATCAACTGGGCTAGCAGCAGCATCTCGAAAATAGATATCTGATAAAATATCTTTCACCAATTTTTCTATCTTCTTTAGTTCATTTTCACTAAATTTTCTCTTATATGCTCTAATTTGTACTCTAGCCACCTCCCTCTTTGCTTTTATATCCCTGCATGTGGTACAAAGAGAGTAATGGATTCTATAGTTAATATTATATTCCTCTGTATAATATTCTAGTTTTGGACTTGCCCTTCCTTTTACTTTGAATTTTATACTATTT
>JALURH010000136.1 GCA_027017025.1 Thermofilaceae archaeon | reverse complement strand
CTATTACTAGAGCGTCCTTAGCCTTCTTCCTTAATCCCTCCAGTACTACCTCATTGTATACTTCTGTATCTATAACTGGCTCGAAGAGGTCCAGTATTAAGTCTAGTCTATTTATCTTAGAGAAGTAAATTAAGGGCGTAGAGTTTAAGGCTAGCTTAATCTTCTGAGTATCTGTATGCTGCTTCAAAGTCTTCCCTCAGTTCCTCTAGGCTATATTGGAGAACCCCCTCTCTTTTTACTAGTTCCGACAAGAATTCCCTAATAGTTAACCCTGCTAGTTCCGCTGCATAGCCCAGGCTACATCGCCCCTCAGAGTATTCTCTCAAAGCTCTTTCAAGTCTTAATTCCCTAATAGCTTTTACCAGCAGTCTTCTAGCTAGAACCGATTTCTTAATTCCTTCTCTCTTAGCCTCCTCCTCAAGTATTTCCGCCTCCCTCCTGGGAAGCCTTATAGGGAGATATACTGTTGACATAAGCACCTAAGAGGTTCTATTAGAACCTAGATATAAACCTATTCAAACACTTTCCAGTAACTAGGTATCGAGATGATCTAGAGAAGAATAATAAATAGCTTTAGTGATAGCTAATTATTCCCTACATAACCACCTTCTACTATACCTTTCTGATTTAGGGCTATAAGCTACCACTAAGTGAACTGGAACACCCAATTTGGGGATAAAAAATAATATATTGTCAACCTACAATAGTTTACGTTGATGATACATGGTGGTAGCTAGTAGCCAGCTACCTTTAGTTGTTAGGGATCTTAAGAAGAATTTTGGTAAAGTTAATGCGCTAAATGGGGTATCCTTCACTATAAATAGGGGAGAGATTTTCGGCCTAATAGGACCTAATGGTGCTGGAAAAACCACTACTCTCCGCATAATAGCTACACTACTTCTCCCCACGGATGGAGGAGCAAAGGTATATGGTTTCGATGTAGTAAGGGAGGCTAGTAAGGTGCGGGAACTTATAGGCTATCTACCTGAGGAGGCGGGGGCCTACAAGAACCTTAAGGGTATAGAGTTCCTCAAGTTTATTGCAAGATTCTCCACTAGGAGTGAGGGGGAAGAGGAGGAGATGATTGGTAGAGCTAAGAAGATATCGGGGCTTGGAGATAGGCTAGGCGATAAGATAAAGACGTATAGTAAGGGTATGTTGAGGAGGCTGCTTCTCTCAGCTACGCTCATGAAGCAACCTAGGTTAGCTCTACTTGATGAACCCACCTCTGGCTTGGATGTAGTTAATGCACATAAGGTTAGGCTAGCTATAAGAGAGTATGTTAGGGGGACGGGTGCCGCTGTACTACTCTCGAGCCACAATATGCTTGAAGTAGAGTTCCTCTGTGATCGCGTAGCTATAATACATAGGGGGCGGATAGTTGCTGAGGGAGAGCCTAAGAGATTGTTGGAGAAGTTTTCTGCCGAGAATCTTGAAGAAGTCTTCGTGAAGGTGGTTGGGGGATGAAAGCTCTAATGAATATTATTTGGAAGGAGATCCTCGAGATGGCTAGAGACCCGAAGTTCATTGTAGGCTTCCTGGTATCATTCATGATATTTCCCCTGATGGCTGGTGTATTCTCGATGGCTTCAGCGGAGCGCGGAACTAAACTGATACTTGCAGTTATTGATCTCGACAGAAGCCGGGAATCTAGGGATTTAATAGAGCTTCTATCTGAGAACTCTACCCTAAAGTTCATGGATAGTGATGTAGAGGTAAGTAGTATTAAAGGAGTAGATGCACTCATTATAATTCCAGAAAATTTCTCCGAGAAGATGAGGGAGAGAGAATACGTCCCCATTAAGGTATATTTCTACGTAAACTCGACTGGAATGTTCTCGCTGAGGAGGGTAGAGGAGGCTAAAGAGTATATAGATAAGGCAGTGAATCTATTGAGAAATAAATACCTAGGGCCGCTGCCTAAAACCAAGTTAGAGGTAGTTACTGTCTTCAGGGAGAGAACTATATCGTCGCCCCCTGAGATAATACTTGGTTTGATCTCCGGGCCAAGTTTTGCAATAGTTTGGGCTATATTCATGATCCTAATATTCACGTTACAGTTTGCTTCTGCATCAATCGTTGTCGAAAAAGAGTATAAGACAATAGAGATACTTATGACTCAACCAGTTAGGAGGATAACTATCCTCGCCGGGAAACTTATAGCATCCCTAATCCTAGCTATCCTAGGTAGCGTCGTAATGTTTGCTGGGCTAACATTCTATGTATCCTCTATAGCACAATTTGAGACAATAGACCGGGGAAAAATTACTGTGGGTATAGATATCATGGGTGAATTAATTAAGGCTGGTTTGTGGCCCACAAATCTCTCTATCATACTGTATGTAGCGGTAATATTTGCCTCCCTCCTATCTATGCTAGCCCTAGCCATACTCATCGGTATGGTTGCAGAAGATACTAGGAGTGCTCAATCCCTCGGAGGGATACTAATAACACTCCTCATATTCCCCGCAATTATCTTGATGCTAATTGATGTAGATACCGCACCCCTCCCCCTGAGGGTGGCGCTTATGGCTATACCATATGCACACACTATGGTCGCAGGGAAGGCAGCTATGCTAAACGATTATATGAAGCTTATAGTAGCTCTACTCTACAACACTATCTTCTCGGCAGCTCTAATGGTGGTTGCAGCTAAGTTGTATACTACAGAGAAATTATTGACGTTACGTATAACTCTCAGGAGGAAAACTAAGGCAGTAGGTGAGGAGTAGTCCTCAACCTATCTAGAACATGTTAAGCATAGTTACTTCCAAAATTTACTGAATCTTACATAAAGACTAATCCCCTAGTTTCTCTTTTAGGTTAACTAACCTGCTTCTAAGCGTAAGCGAAGAAGCCTCCTCGGGCTTCAATACGTGAAGCTCAAAGGGTTCTCTAAAGCCTAATTCAGTTAGCTTCGACCTAATTTCATGGGGGTTCTTCTCAGTAATTATTAGTATATCTATATCGCTTCCGTAGCAGTACCTACCTTCAGCTACGGAACCAAATAAATATACTTCAGCGTTTGTATCTAGTTTCCTAACAGTCTTAACAAGTTTTTTGAGGAAGAACTGTAGGTTATCGAAAATTTTTCTCCTCCTCTTAGCTTCCTCTAGAATTAGCTCCTCGTACCTAGTGGAGTTATACAATTTCCAGCACCTTCTCCACTATAGATTTAAGTTTAATAGCATCATTCCTACTAAACTCTTTGAAAAAGCATCTAACAGTTATATAGGCATCCTCTAGGGTACTAAGCTCTAGGGAATACTTATCTAGTAGCTCCAGTAACTTATTATCGTCTTTAACCCTGGCTAGAAGCCTTATAAGAGCTCTTATATTGTGGGTTCTGGGATATGAAGCTCCTTCTTCCAGGAGCCTAGCCTTTAGGTAAAGTTGTAGTGCCTGCTCTAGGAAAAATACGGCTAAGCTATACCTACCACCCCTGAGGGCGTCTTCATATTCTTCGAGGAATTCTCGAGACCTTTTCTTCAGAAATTCAATCTCCGTAATCGTTGGACTACTAGGAAAGCTAGACATAACCCCTCATGTAATTTATACCTATGGCCTTATAAACAATAGTAAATCTTCCTAGGTATCTAGTTTTGGGCTAATAATTCCACTAGTATCTAAGTTTCTCCGGCAACTTGGTGAATATGCATATTAATTCCCTATGTGGATCGTGAAATCACAAGGATCCTATATATTGCGAAAATTGTTTTACAGCTTTTCCCATTTGGGCTGTAGCATTTAAGTATTTCAAACTGTATCTTTTTGTGTTGGAGGTGGGGTGATGGGAGCATTGCTCCAAGCCCC
>JALURH010000135.1 GCA_027017025.1 Thermofilaceae archaeon | reverse complement strand
GGGTAAGGATGCGAGAGTAGCTGCAAGAGTCTTAACTGAGATGCCATACTACTTTGAGGCACTAGTTGACGAGAATGTATCTGCTGTCTATGCGCAACCACCATGCTATACTCATACACTAATGTATGAGATTCTGTCTCAATTAAATCTAGAAATGCCTTTAGGCGAAGTAATTAGGGTGGATGAGAGAGAACTTCAGTGGATTACTTCTGAGGCAATTAAGCATTACCACGATAGAGGAGACTGGATGGACCCCTCCCAGTTTAAACACCAGGTAGCGTTGTAAGGTTTACTAAATATTAGCTTCTCTAAAATTATTTTATTTTTTATGGGCAATTAAAGTAATTGTAACTGCTTATCCTAGATGGTTCTCTAACAGGTTAGATGGAAAGCTCCCACTACTTTCCTTGCTTTCTCTATAAGTTTATTAAAGGTACTGATTACGTTCCCCGTTTTCCCCTCAATTAACTCAATATTGTTCTCCTTTAGATAGGCTTTTACTTCATCTAATACAACCATATATCCATAGTATCCTTTACCTACAACGAGTACTTCGGGTACGTATTCCTCAAGTATTGACTGAATATCCTCTAGATGTAATCTATGTCCCTCCTTTCTCCACCAATTAGGGAAAACTTTATCATTTGTTACTATAAGGTCACGCCGATATGTTTCTGAGTCCACAACTATTACTCCAAAACGATAATCCTTTATGAGTGGCATACACCTAAACTATTCTCGAAGAAGCTTATATTTACTATAGATACTACTATCTTAGGCTCTCTTCAAGCTAGTTTCTTTAGCCTTATGGGAAATAGCTCTTTATTCATAAACTGAGCTTTACCTAAATCTATTCTCTAGGTACCTAAGCTTGGTATTTTATTACGTTGAGAATCAAAATCTTGGTAGTGATAACTGTAGTAAACTGCTATATAGCTAAAAACTTATAGGAAAAATGTCTTTATAGACGGGGTACTTGCAGTGAAAGTTTCGTTCATACTACTTCAATCTGCCGAGAAACCTGAGTTTATTCTTGACTGGCTAAACCGTAGGAGTAGGGCGATAGGCGTAGATATAGATGAAGCACTAGCTATAAGAGATAATGAATTAAAGGATGTGCTCTCCTCACTCTACTCTAGGGATGATGCAATAGTAGTAGTGGGAGCAGCCGGGAACAAAGAGGCTGTAAAAGCTATCGCTGATATCTTAGGTGTTGACGCGGAGATTAATAGGGAGGCTCTCGATATGGTACGTATCTACTACATGGATACATTGACTCCACCACCCAACCTCGATGACCTTGCTCTAACCCCCGAGTTCTCAGATATTATCCCAAATAATCGTGGCCCAATCCCCGGGTTTGTAGCATGGGGAGATAATGAGAGGATTATAGTTGGGCTTCCCCCAAGTACTGATGAAGCGATAGATGTTTTCGAGAACGGGGTAGAGGATTATTTAAGGAGGAGGACAGGCATGTTATACTCAGCTACTTTCTCTATACAAGTTGAGGGAGAAGTGAGTAAAGCAAGGAAGCTAGCTAGGAGGGTTGATGATAAACTTAGGTGGGCTTTTGTACGTCTTGATGGGAGATTCGCTTCCACCGGTATACCTATAGTATCTACGGTTTTTGCAGCTAACCCCGAGGAACTTAGTGAAAGGCTAGAAAGAGTAGAAAGGGAGTTAGAGGAGGAGTGTAGGAGAAATGGTTTTACTATAAAGGGAGCTAGAGACGGAGAGGTAGAGGAGATTAAGTAGTTTACTAGAGTAGATTACTCGTTTATCTAGGTATTTGGGAGATTTAGAAAAATAGGGACGTATGGTTATAAAAGTTTAAGTTCCATACTGCTACCGTACAGAAATGTAGCCATAATAACAAGTAAATAGGGTGCTGAAGGGGCAGAAACCTTTAAGTATTTCAAACTGTATCTTTTTGTGTTTGGGGTGATGGGAGCATTGCTCTAAGCCCCGCTGAGCTAAGCCTAGATGGGAGGCCTGTGCCGTTGGCCTCGAACGCCACCCACGACCCCATAGGGATAAGTAAATCCCTATGGGCGAGGTGGAAGTCCCTATCGTTAACACAAAATACTACAGCTCTAAACTAAATGAAGCGATAGGGACAAACGGAAGTATCAATGAAACCTAGTAGAAACCTATATGTCAGTTAGCCTTCCCTCTCCAATACTATAATAGTTACCTCCGGTGGACAGAGGAACCTTACCGGGATTATGGACGTCCCTAGCCCCCTACTTACGTGTAGGATGGTACTATTTACATTAAATGTTCCCGAAACATATTTCCTGTACTCCTCTGGTAGGGGTATAAATAGTGGGCCAATAAATGGTATAACTATCTGCCCACCATGTGTATGTCCAGTTAGAACCAAGTCAACCTTCCCAGCTGCCTCACCTATTATTTCTGGTGAGTGGGCAAGGAGTATGGTAAATGATTCATTACCTAAACCCTCCATCGCTTTACCAAGATCTGAGTAACCTGTGTATGGGTCATCAACTCCCACAACAACTATTTTATCTCCATCCCTAGCTATCTCCATCCAGCTGTTCACAAGGACATTTGTTTTTATAGCTTGTTTAGCTATATCCTCCAGGTTTATTCCCGAGGAATGCTCCCAGTTACCATAAACGATTAGTACTGGAGCAATGCTACCTAACTCGGTGAGGTACTTTACAGCGGTTTTCTCCATATCTTTGTTGTCGAGGAGATCTCCCGTAATTACAATTAAATCAGGTTTAACCTCCTTAATTATTTCTATACTCTTCCTCTCTCTATCACCTATCTCCCTTATATGTATATCAGATAACTGTACAATTGTGAAGCCATCGAATTCCTCAGGTATTTTCTTGCTTCTAATAACTAGCTTAGTTGTTTCCACCCTATATGTCCCCCAGAGGATAAAAAAGAAGCTTAGAGGTATAACTAGTAGCAGGAAAAGAGCTAGTACTGTTCTCCTATAGGCCCCCCTCATATCCAGCAACTCTAGAAACTATTTTATCTACAGCGTCGGGTAGCTCCCCTAGCCTCCTAATATAGGCGTCGGCTAAAGGAGATGGATCATTCATATCGTTGAGTACTTGTATAGCCCATAGACCAGCCTCCTTAGCCCCCCTGATATCTGCCTCTGGGTTATCGCCAACATGTATCGCCTCGTGGGCCTCTATGCCTAGAAGGTAGAGTGCTATCTGGAAGATCTTAGATGAAGGTTTCTTCCAGACCACCCCCTGCGAGGCCACTATAATATCAATGTAGTCTATTAGGCCAGCTTCCCTAAGTCTTTCCTCAGTGATCCTGTAGTCTCCAGCATTAGATATTATACCAATGGATAATCCTCTATCCCTAAGTGCTCTAACAACGTTATTTGCTTCTGCGGTAAACTTATAGCCTTCAACGTATGCATCACGTACCTCCCTATAGAACTCCTCCACAAGGTCTGGGCGTGGAGTTAGCCCTAGTTTCCTCACAAAAATCATGCACCTAAATAGATCCCAGTACTCCTCAAGCCCCTCTCTCCACGGTATATTATCCCATTCTCTGAGTAACTCTTCGACTCTACCTCTATCCACATTTACATATCTATTGGAAATCCTCCATAGTCTATCGGTAAGTTTATCCCTAAAGTTATCATTGTATACAAGTGTCTCCCCCATATCGAGGAATACAGCCTTTATCAACCTACACCACCATATCCAGAGGTATTACCCATTAAAAACAATATTTTACCTGGTACATTAGGATACCTGTAGTTATAGATAATAATTGTAGCTAGAATCTATAGTAAAGTTTATAGAAGTTTGGGAG
>JALURH010000134.1 GCA_027017025.1 Thermofilaceae archaeon | reverse complement strand
AGTATCTAACTACCTCGGGGTATGCTCCTCTAGCTAAGGCAGATGACGCATCTATAATGCGGTTACGGGCTCTTTCCAGGTAATCTTTAGCTAAAATATCTGTCCTCAGATCTCTATCACCTCCCCCATCTTTGCTTCAGGCTTAAGCCTCCAGAACCACCTCCCATTTGGTAGTATTACTCTCTCAGCCCCTATCTTCCCGAGCCTCTCAGCTAGTCTCTCCAGGATGCCTCCTAGAAAACTATCCTTATCATATACTATTATCGACCTATGTAACATATCTAGGTATATAGGGTGTGTAGCTACTGCCTCCTCCCTAGTCAGCATCACTAACTCAATGTTACAGAATATCTTCTTATTATGCCATAGCCACAGCTTTAGATGCCTAAGTGGATCAAGTATATCCACAGCTATCTTTACTCTCTTCAAGTAGCTGCTGGGGAAGTATTCAGATACTACTAGGACATCTAGGTCACTATTAGGCTTAGCTTCACCCCTAGCTACTGAGCCAAAAATCGCTATCGACACAAGGTCGCTATTGAGCCACTCGAAGAGACGCGTAGCCACCGCTAGGATAAGTGGGAGGTATGTTCTTTGCTTAACTTCCCTCTCCCACCCACCTCTAACTAGGAGAGCATAGGGACTTAGTACGGTGTAGTACCCTCTACTTAACCTTAAAACCCAGCCTCGTTTACAAAGCTCTGAGACTATAACTCTAATATTTTTGTCTCCACCTAGAACCCTACGAACATCGTTTAATGAAAAAACCCTATATTGAAAAGTTTCGAGGAGCCTAAGGTACCTAGCGCCTAGCCAGCTTGGAAGCCATATAGTAACCATATCACTTACAATATGTATATCGCTTACTTAAATTTACCCTAGAAAGCGTTAGAAGAATGAGAAATAACCTAGTCTATGTAATAATCTATGTAATAACCGCTAGATAAGGTTGGTAGTATATTAAAAATGTAACACTCGAGCTTGAGGTATTTTTTAAATAGAGAGGTATTTTCTTTCAATAGGTGCTGGTGGATGAAGCTAGTGTTTCTCGGTCCACCAGGTATAGGTAAGGGGACTTATGCTAGAGCAGTCTCCAAGAGATACAATATACCCCATATATCTACTGGAGATATATTTAGGGAGGAAATAAAGAAGAATACTGAGCTAGGTAGGCGGATTAAGGGGTATGTTGAGCGGGGAGAACTAGTTCCCGACGATATTGTTATAGAAGTTGTTAAGCAGAGGCTGAGGCAACCAGACTGCAGGAAAGGGTTTATCCTAGATGGTTTCCCGAGGACAATTAGGCAAGCTGAGGCGCTCGACGAAATAGCTAGGGTGGATCTAGCCCTAAATTTTGTTGCACCAGACGAGGTTATTATTGAGAGGATAAGTGGTAGAAGGATATGTACTAGGTGTGGAGCAATATACCATATAAAGTTTATGCCGCCTAAGTACGTGGGGGTATGCGATAATTGTGGTGGGCCCCTTATCTTGAGGAAAGATGATAGACCAGAAGTTGTGAGACATAGGTTAGAGATCTATAGGGAAAAATTCGCACCTATACTCGACTACTATAGGAGGAGGAAACTGTTGGTGGATATAGATGCGAGTGAGCAAGCCCCCCAGGTAATACCTAAGATAATCAAGGTACTTGAAACATATTTCCACTCCGAGGAAACATGAGGATGCCACTAGAATTCTATACCTAAATATTGGGGTAACTTTTTTGGGCCGGTTCACCCAGCTAGGTAGAGCCACCTTAGATCAACTTTAAGTATAATCCCTTAGATAATTCCTTGATGGATTACACTTATGGTGAGAAAGTAATCCTATTTTTCCCAGCAGTTAGATCGTGTTGGAGCTATTTCTGCTATAAAATCTACCTAGCCTTAGTAACCAATAAGAGAATACTCTTTATCTACCTTAGGGATTTCCTCTCCAGGAGGAATAAGGTTGAGTTACTCATAAGAGCTTTTATAGGTGGTTTAATAGGACGGTACTTTCTAGGTGATCCAGGTATTGTAGCTGGTGTAGGTATGATGACAGAGGATTTCCTCGAGAATTTTGAGGTAGAGCTAAGTGTAGATAGTATCCCTGTTTATGAGCTAGATAGGCTACTGGGAGATAGGAGAAGTTTCTCGATTAAATTAAGTAGTATAAGGGATATAGAGATAAGGTATAGGAAACCTACGTTAACCCTCAAGACTAGGTGGAGGAAATACACCTTCTATATACCCCACCAAGTATTAGCTGACGTATCTATAATAGCGCAGAAAATCGTGGAAGAAAGTAGGTGAGCAATAATGTTTAGTATAACACCAGGTATTCAATTAAAAGGTGCTAGAATACTTGTTGGGTGGGTACAGCGTATATATATTTTTTAACTATTCTTAGCTTGTGGCAAAACTAATAACAAAAAAAGCGATAGATACCTTATTTAGCGACCACATTAAGCTAGCTGAATTACTCAAGGAAATAGATAACATGTTCCTACCACTAAACATGAATCCCCAGACCCCGAATGAGAGATACACGCTTCTACAGGGGATGATCCTAATAGTATATAGGATAGAGGGGTTCCTAAACCTTCATACAGCACACTTTAATTTCGAAAATGAATACATATATCCAGGCCTAGAAGAAGCAGGGTTCAAGAGGGAGGTAAAAGTCCTCTACGAACAACATGGTGTAATAAGGGGATATGTTAGGGAGATAAAGAACCTACTAGAACAGTATCGTGAAAAAACTAAACCCATAGAGGAGATATCGAGGAACATAAGGGAAGTCTTCGAGAAAATAAAGAGTATAATATTTAAGCACTGGGAGTTAGAGGAGAAACTTCTCCTGAGATACTGGAGGAAGTATGGTTCTAGGATAATCTCCCAGGGGTAATATAGATTCCCCTAGGAAAAATATATGGATGATTTCTAGAGAGATTATCCATTTATTTAAGTGCTAATGGGCTCACCTATATCTACTTTTATCATTGGAGAATACGATTTCCTGAGTTTCCTAAATTTCTCCTTATTTAGGAGGTGGATGTTTATCCTATAGTCATCTACTAGATTTTTAACGATTCTATAGTACCATTCGAAATCTATTTTTTCGGGGATAGTATTTGATACAATCAATATGTCGAGGTCTGATGATAATGTATATTCTTTCCTCGCAAAACTACCTACAATATATACTTCGCAATCCTCAAAGAGCTCTCTAGCCTTTACAGCAATATTTTTAGCTATATTTAATGCTTCCTTGAATATCTTCTCGTTCTCTTCGAGTAGTTTAAAGTATTCCTCCATAAAATCTCTCCCTAAAGTCCCTAGCTAAGAGTAGGGCTTTTTCAGCTACCTCTCTACTATACTCAATGTCCATGTATCTTGAAGCAATATATGATAGCTCTATTTCTCTAAATAAATCCATATTCTGCTTATAATAATCTATTAGGCTAAGATCCTTTGTTAACTCAAAAAGTATCTTAAAACTATGGGTTTTGGGGAACTCACCATACCTCCTATAGAGAATATATTTTAGGGATAACTGAAGGAATTGTTCAACAAAGAACATTGTGAACCCATAATCCCCTTTGCTGAAAGCTTCTTCAGCCTCCTCAAGGAATTTTAGAGCATTTTTCCTAAGAAACTCCATTTAACGCCCATGAGATAGGTATACCTTAGCCCTTAAAAAACAATTACTTAATACGGTTATCCGTTTGTCCCTATTGTTTCATTTTGTTTAAAGCTGTAGTATTTTGTGTTAACGGTAGGGGCTTCTACCTCGCCTACAACCCTTTCTTTGGGCTGTGGGGGCGTGGGTGGTGTTCGAGGCTAACGGCATGAGCCTCACATCTAAGC
>JALURH010000133.1 GCA_027017025.1 Thermofilaceae archaeon | reverse complement strand
GTTAATATCTGTGGAGGAGCTAGTAACGCGTAGCTGCGGGGATTGTAGTTCCCTGATTAGAGATATAGTTTTTGGCTAAGTTATTCTAGAGAAATAGTGTATTTGCACTAGCGATTAGGAAGCAGCTGATTTAGGATAAAAAAATTTCTTAAAGCCGAGTCTTTTTCCCCGAAAATACAGTTGATAAGGATGCTGGATAAAAAATTTCTTAAAGCCGAGGGAATAGAGGGTTATTAGGCGGTGTTTGTTTTGGGTATAACGTATATTGAGGGGAGGGTTAGGGGGCCTTTAGGTGAGGAAAGGGTTCGCTTCCTAGTTGATAGTGGGGCTACATATACTGTGCTCCCGGAAAAAGTGTGGAAGAAAATAGGGTTGAAGCCTATGAGGGAACACGAATTTGTGCTTGTCGATGGAACAATTATCAAGAGGAAAGTCTCAGAATGCTATATTTCTATCCCTCAGGGTGAGGGGCACACACCTGTTGTTCTCGGCGAAGCAGATGATTATGCATTACTCGGTGTTGTAACACTAGAGATCCTGGGCCTAGTTTTTAACCCTTTTAAACGTACTTTACAGCCTATGCGGATGCTACTTGTTTAGCCTCAAAGGAATTAGCTACTGGTAAAAATAGATCTGGGCCGCGTGGATAGCTATTTTTCTATAACATTAGGGGTGGCTGGGGGGCGGCGGATATAGACTCTACTCGGTAAAACTGTTCTTTAGCTGTTCTCTACCAGTATATTATTCTTGACATACAGTACTCTAAAATACTTGTTCTCTATACTTTCATTTCGTGAAGGAGAAGTATAGGGTTGTTCTTCTTCAGCCAATACATAAAGTAGGGGTTGAGAAACTTAGGGAAAAGTTTGAGGTTATAGTATATGATTATCCTCAAGATATTGATGAGGATACCGTTACTAGAGCTGTTAGGGATGCTGACGCTGTTATAACTAGGCTGGTTAGGGTAACTAGAAAGGTTATTTATTCCTCTGGGAAGCTTAAGGTTATTGGTAGGCATGGAGTAGGTTACGACAATATTGATGTTGATGCAGCTACGGAGAGGAGGATACCAGTCGTATATACTCCTGATGCACCATCAGAGCCTGTAGCGGAGCATGTTATAGGTTTTATCCTAGCTCTCTCGAAGAATATTGTTAAGGGTGATAAAGCTTTGAGGAAAGCTACTTGGATTGGATGGAAAGCCCGCTTTATGTATGTTGGACGTAACGTTAAGGGTAGGGTGCTAGGTATTATAGGTCTAGGTAGGATAGGGTCTCTAGTAGCTAAGTATGCTAAGGCTCTAGGCATGAATGTTATCTACTATGATGCTGTGAGGAAAACCGACTTAGAGAGGATACTTGACATAGAGTACAGGAATCTCGAGGAACTCTTGAAGGAATCTGATTTCGTATCGCTCCATGTCCCCCTAACTAAAGCTACTGAAGGTATGATTGGGTGGAATGAACTCAATTTAATGAAGCAATCAGCTTACCTGATTAATACTTCTCGTGGCAAAGTCGTGGATGAAGGAGCGTTGATTAAGGCCCTTAAGGAGGGTATAATTGCTGGAGCCGCCCTAGATGTTTTCTGGAACGAGCCTTTACCCAAGGATCACCCACTAGTCGATATGGATAATGTTATTTTAAGCCCCCATATGTCAGCTCATACAGAAGAGTTCTTCTTAGAAGCTGCGTTAACAGTTGCCGAAGATATCATTAGGGTCTTGGAGGGTAAAAAACCCCTACATATAGTGAACCCGGAAATATACTCTTAGGGTAAGATACTTGGGAAACCGTATAAGTAGCCTACGTAATGTATTGATGTAATGGATAATATGTATGATGTAGCTATTATTGGCGCAGGTATATCTGGGCTTTTTATAGCCTATGAGTTGGCTCAGAAGAAGCTGAGAGTCCTCGTAGTAGATAAGAAGTCTGAGCCAGGCTTTGGGGTTTCGAAAGCTCATGCAGCTATAATACATGTGGTTCAACTTCCCTTCAAGTCTTTGAAGAGTAGGTTAGCTCGCGAAGGGAATAAGATGTATGATGAAATTTGCCGTAGGCTTGGCGTAAAGCTAGTTAGGCTTAGAACATTAGTCGTTGCGAGAAATCCTCTCCACCTATTATTACTCCCCTTTATGTACTGGTACTTAAAAAGGAATATTGGATCTGAGTTCCCGGTAAGCCTAGTACTGTCAAGGAAGAAGCTAAAGAAGATAGAGCCAGGGTTATCGAGGCGAGTACTCGGGGGTATAGTTATAGGTGGCTATGGTATTGTTAATCCCTTCGACCTCATGTATGCTCTCTACGAGTTTTCCATACAAAATGGTGTGGACTTTAGGTTTAATACTGAAGTCACTGGGATAAGAGTCGAAGAAGATTATGTAGAGATTATTACCAGTAGTGGCGTCTATAGGTCACATTACTTGATTAATGCTGCAGGGCTATATGCTGACGATATTGCTAGAATGGTTGGGGATAGTATTAAGATAGAGCTTGGTAAAGGGGTTCTCATAGTTTTCGAGAAAACTCCTCTACGGAATATCGTAGCTCCAGCCTACTTAATACCTAGCCCTAAGACTAAGGGTGGAGCAGCGATGCTAACCACGGAGGGGAGGGGGATATGGGGACCTAATCTCACTCCAATTAAGAGTAAGGAGAATGTATCAGTGGAGGAGAGGGATGTGAAATCCATTCTAGGGAAATTTTCTCCACTTATAGATGGGGATCTTGGTGTCCCACTAAAAGCTTTTGCAGGAGTAAGACCTATACCCGAGGGAAACGATTTCGTAATCCGCTTCTCAAGTAATAGTAAGAGAGTTATCCACGTAGCGGGTATAGAGTCCCCTGGGTTTACTGCAGCTCCAGCTATAGCTAAGCGTGTCCTAGCTCTTCTAAGTGATGCGGGTCTTAATTTAGTGAAGAAAGAGGAGATCTTTGAGCGTATCCCACCTAGAAGACTTCGAGAAATCGAGGTTAGTGAAGCTTACCTAGGTAGGTTAGGAAAAGTAGTATGTATATGCAATATGGTTAGTGAAGCTGAGGTTAGGGAAGCTATTAGGAGAGGTTCTAGAACTCTACAGGGTGTTATGTTTAGGACTGGTGCGGGTATGGGGTTGTGCCAAGGATCAATGTGTGTAGCGGAGATTCTGAGGATTATGTCAGGGGAGTTGAAAGTTAGTTTAGAGGATCTGACTCTCCGGGGTGGTGGATCCTGGATAGTGAAGAAGAGAGAATAGTGGTTGTTGGCGGGGGGCTAGCTGGACTAAGCTTAGCTAATAAGCTTAGAGGTAGAGCTATTGTGGTAGAATGGTTGGATAGGTTAGGTGGTGTATCTATATACGATGAGGTCCCGGTAGATGGTGTTACTGGTAGAGAAATGGTTGATAGGATTCTAGATGGATTGAAGGGCGCTGAAGTTAGGCTTGAAAGTAGTGTTGTAAAGGTTGATGGGAGGGGGGCTACTGTTGTTTCTGCAGATGGTTTTAAGCTTATTAGGGGTAGAGTTGTATGTGCTACTGGTTTCAGGGAGAAAACTCTTCTGGAACTAGGTATCTATGGTTTTAGGCCAGCTGGTGTATTCTATCTGCATACGGCTTATGAGTTACTAGGTATGGGGTTTAGTCTAGGTGATAAAGTAGCTATCTATGGTTTTAATCACTATTCGCTGGTTTTAGCAGATAAGCTCAGAAAATTTTCTGATAAAGTGTATATGATTAAGGGATCTGGCTCCTTGATACATAAACCCGATGATGTTTTGAGGCTTGGCTTAGAGTATATCGAGACTGGAGTGAGAAAAGTTGAAGGTACTGAAAGAGTTGAGGCTTTATTGACAGATGATGGTACATTAAGAGTAGATACGCTAGTTATAGCTGAGCTTGCCCCATTCAACCCGTTAAGAGTTAGGGAATGTGCGGGAAATGCTGCGATGATAATTGAGGATCCTAAGGCTATTCTCCGTCTATCAGAGATCGTTGTAGAGAATCTCCAGAGTAGAGATGACGCTATTAATGTGGAATGTAACGTTAATTTTGCACCCAGAAAACCTAGGGTAAATCGTATAATGCTTTTTGCCCCAAGAGGAGCAAAGATACGTATAGAAGACGCTGTTCTAGAAGCGGAGAAAAATTATCCTGTGGTGGAGTTGCCAAGAAGGAAACATGTTAGAGTTAAGGTGATGTGATTGTATGCTGTAGTAGATGTAGGTACGACTGGCGTAAAGCTCTTTGTATACGATAAGGATCTAAGAGTTATCTATAGGGAACGTATAGCTATGGGATTTAAGAAAGTAGGTAACAATTATCTTGAGCAAGATAGTGGAAAAATATTTGATGTTGTACTTAGGTTTATAAAGAAAGCTAGAGAGAAAGATGCCAAGTACCTGGGTTTAACCACATATCGTGCTTCTCTCGTAGCTTGGAGGAAAGATGGTAAACCCCTAACTAACGTGATAACGTGGATTGATAAGAGAGGATTAGAAGTAACGTCTAGGTTTCCTCTTCACCTAAAGTTGTTATCTAGAGTTGGGATTTTAAAACCTATACTCTCTATTGAGAGCCCAGCAGTCTTGGAGAAATGGATGATAGATAATGTTAGTGGCTTATTTAACTCGCTGAAGAAAGGCGATGCATTTATAGGTACACTTGATTCTTTCCTTGCATATAGGTTAACTGGACACTATATTTCTGATGCAACTAATATCTCTCTCACAGGGCTTATACACCCACGTACCTTTAAGCCTATAAACATGGTTTTTAATCTACTTAAGTTACCTCCAGTTTATCCGGAGGTTGTAGATAATATAGGTGATTTTGGGGAAATAGAGGGATTAGAGCTGAAGGTCTTAATAGCTGATCAACAAGCAGCTATAATTGCTGAAAATTGCCTTGAGAAAGGATGTATAAAGGTTACGCATGGTACAGGCTCTTTCGTGGATGTTATAACTGGCAGTGATTTTACAATGGTTGGTGGTGGAGTAATCCCTATCGTAGTGTATAGATTAGATGGTAAAGCGATTTATGGTGTTGAAGGCTTTATACCCACTACGGGCATAGTTCTTGACTGGTTGCTGCTTAAAGGCTTCTATAAGAGTTACGAAGAGTTTAATGAATACGCTAGGGGAGGAGGTAGAAGAATATTCTTCCTCCCTTCATTTAGGGGGCTTAGGGTTCCCTATGTTCCGGACCTTAGGGGTGTTATAGCTGATATAGATTTAACAGTTGATAAATCATCAGTAGCTTATTCTTTCCTTGAAGCAATAGCGTTCCTCACCTATAAGATTCTCTCAAGAATCAAAGAGAAGGTTGCACTCAAACGTATTCTTAGGGCAAACGGGGGGTTATCTAAATCGGATACTTTACTGGAACTCACAGCTAATATAACTGGACTAGTTGTTGAGAAACAAAGAGATATTGAGGCATCAGCGCGAGGAACAGCACTACTACTTAAGGTAGCTTCTGGTGACATTCAACTTAGAGATATATCTTCTTATAGAGAGGTTGAATCTAGATTTCAGCCTTCGATATCCGGTGAAGAGAGAAAACAAACTTTAGATTTTTGGGAAAAGGGTTTGAAGGTGGTTCTAGGGTGGAGATTCTAGTAGAGTTGAAGAAGATTTTTGGCGATAGGTTAAGCAGTTCCCCTGAAGTCTTAGAGATGTATTCTAGGGATTATTGGCCATATGCATTACTTAAGCAACTGAGAGGAAAATGGACTTCGCGGCCACTAGTAGTTGTCTGGCCTGAAACAGTAGAGGAGGTAGTTGAAGTAGTGAAGCTGGCAAATAGGTATAGGGTGCCTATAGTACCTTATGCTGGAGGCTCAGGAGTTACTGGGGCAGCAGTCTGTGATAAATGTATTGTAGTAGATGTAAAGAGGATGAATAAGGTACTTGAGTTCAGTGATGAGGACCTCATAGTCACTGCTGAGGCTGGAATACATCTCAAGAAGCTTGAGGAATACTTGAACGAAAGAGGATTCACTCTTAGACATATTCCCCAGTCCTATCCCGAAGCTGTAATAGGCGGTTTAATAGCTACATTTAGTACAGGCCAGTTTAGTACAAAATACGGTGGTATAGAGGATATTCTCGAAGCAGCTGAAATAGTTACTCCTAGAGGAGAAGTTATTTGGACCAAAAAGAGTAGGGCTCCTAGAGCTGCTCTAGGACCAGATCTTAAGCATCTAATTATCGGTAGCGAAGGGATGTTTGGGATTGTTACTAAGGCAAGGCTGAGGATATTACCTCTACCACCCTATGTGTGGATGAACTCATATAGTTTCTCCCGCTTTGAGGATGGATTAAGAGCCGTGAGGGAGCTTATGGTTAGAGAACTTACTCCAGCTATAGCTAGGTTGTACGACATAAGCGACTCCTTGTTAAGATTCAAGAAGGATACTAATCTTCTCCTACTAATATTTGAAGAATATAGTGAGGAACTGTTAGAGAATATAGTTAAAGATGCTAGAAAAACCATTAGGAAGTATGGTGGCGTAGAGGAGGGAAGAAACTATGTTAAGAAATGGTTGAAAACCAGGTTTGATGTTATAAGTGAGATTAAGAAAACCGTAGTACCGCTTGGGCTATGGTATGAGACTATAGAGACTGCAGGATATTGGAGCGTCCTCCCCCGGCTCTACCATGAGTTCAGAGAAAAAGTCGGTAAAGTGAAAGGTGTATCAGCAGTATTGGCTCATGCTTCACACTTCTATAAGACAGGTGGATGTATATACTTTACACTCGTATTTGAGTCAAAAGAAGAAGTATACTGGAGAGTGTGGGAAAAAGCTGTGGAAGTAATATTGGATGTAGGCGCTACTCTGAGCCACCATCATGGCATAGGTTTATTAAGGGCCAAGTGGATCAGAGAAGAGCTGGGTGAAGCATTAGAAGTACTTAGGGCTATAAAGAAGGCATTAGATCCAAGTAATATCTTGAACCCAGGTAAGTGGTTATGAAACTAGGTTCGAAGCTGAAAATACTTAAGGTAGTGAAGATTTCTCCAGCAATGGTACTAAGCTTACTGAAATACAATCTATCTACTAAGCCGGTAACTTGTACCTACTGTCCAGGAATATGTATAACTGAGTGTCCAACATATGTATCCACGGGAAATACCTTACTAAGCCCCCTGGGGTATGCTAGATTCCCTGAAAAAACTAGGGAATACTGCCTTAGATGTTGGAGGTGTTCACAGATATGCCCTCTACATACACCTGTTCCATCGATTATCCTTCCTTACGCGAAGAAGACTTACATAGAGGTTTTAGAGAAGGGAGGAGATGAACCTTTCCTAGTAGGAGATGAAGAGGATATAGAGCTTATAAAGAGTTTTGCTAGAAAAGTGGGTCTAGGTTACATTATAGTTAAGGGGATTAGAGATTTCTATAGGTTTAAATCATCCAGAAACAAGTATTGCAGGATATGGAGGAAATTATTGAAGAACAAATGTGTAGCTTTCTCCCCAGAAGTAGCATTTGTATTAGATATGCCCTTTATAGTCGAAGAACTAGATAAATTGGGTCTTATAGTGAAAGGTTCTTTAAAATTACATATACCTTGTCTCCTCGTAGAAAGAGGGGGGAGTATAATTAAGAAGCTCGAGGAAAAAGGTGTTAGAATAGTATCGGTAAATTCTGCAGAATGCCTTGGGGGACCTTTAGGTAATGTATACCATGAGCCAAACCTAGATTCTTCATACGTATCTTTATGTCCAAGAGCTAGGGAGTATGGATTAAAACTAATTTACGACTTTATATCTTTACGATAGGTGCGTAAATATGCTTTCTTTTCCTTCTAGCAAAGACTATAATAAATACCAGTGTTATTGTTACTAGTATAGCTATAGCTATGAATACTATAACCATGAGAATAAAATTGGAAAATATATACCTTATTGGATGTATTCTCTGTTTCTCCTCGGAAGATACATGGGTCGTAAAGTACTCTTTAGACTCAAATTTTTCTGGGTTATAGAAGTATTTTATTACTATATGTCCCTCAGGCATCAATAGTGCTATCTTTTTATCCTCTACCTTTAAATCTATTGGCTCAGTATTAAGACCCGCCACCACATGTTCCTGCGGTAATACTATTTCACATTGATAAGGCAGGAAAACATCTATATGCAGTACCCCATTAGAGGATTCTATTAATGAACTAGTGTAATAAGTGACACTAACATTACTACTCTCAAACGTGTATATTATGAGAGAGCTATTCTCTAAAACATGTATTAATTGATTATTTTTCTCATTTATAACAACAATGGGGTAGTTTCCATCAGGTACACCAATAAGGTAGAGTCTTATAGCTAGGCTCCTCCTAAGTATATTTGCTGACAAATCGACTCTAACATGCCTGTCATCATTTATTGAAAGAGAACACTGTGTAACAGTATAGGAGGGTTCTGCGACCAAGAGAGAGGAGAAAACAATAACTGAGAAAATAAACACTATTATAATATATGGTATATTTCTTCCAGAGACCTTAGTTGCCCATACCCCCTCTACTCCCATGTCCACTACCTCCAGTTCTCCCACCACTGCCTGGTGGTAGTGGTGGAGTAGGTGGTATAGAGGATGGTGGCCCCATCCTCCTATATTGCTCTACTTTATTAACTATATTATTTAACTCCTTAAATATTCCATGTATTTCCCTTTTCCTCACCTTATCTAGAAGGCTATTAAGAGCTATACTAAGCTTATTGGATATGGTCTTGTTTAACGGCATAAGTGTTAGCATGTATTTAACCCTAGTTACAGTCACTATAATGCTGACTATTTTTATCTCAGATTTTACTTGAGATAATCTGCGTCTAACCTTAGATAGCAACTCTGCGGCTTCAGTAAGGTTACCTAAAGTCGCTAGGGATATTCCTTCATCTATTGTCTCATTAATTGCCGAGAGCTCTGAGAGAAGCTCCTCTACGTTAATAGTATCTACAGTCAATTTTAGCTTGGAAAGAGAGTTCTCCAAGCCTAATATGGCGCTTACCAACCTTTCCAGATAGTCTCTAGCTCTTTCAAAGGCAATTATAAGCGAGTTATTAGTTATACCTGTTCTATTCATATTCATACTTCTATTAAGTACAAGTACTGGACTAGTCCTGTTCATTATCAGATAGCATGTTTCAGGGTTAATACCGAGAGAAACTATAACTCTGTTTAGCAGTTTAATAGCTTTAGAGTAGCTCTGTAAAGCCTTGACAGCATATACCTTGGCACCACTATAGTTCCCAGCTCCCAAAAGTTCCTTAGCTATATTTAAGTAGTTATCACCTTCGTTAGCTGCGGTGATTGCAAGCTCTAGTGTATGATTAATTTCTAGAGAAACTGTTTGACCAGCTGGTGTAGTAACATTCACCAATACTAGGTTCACTACTTCAAGCTTAAAATCTATTACCTGTTTGAGTCGCTCCACATTATTTATGAGTACCTCTACAGTTTTAGCCTCTATAGAGGGGGGAACCGACTCTACTATAGTAGAGAGTATTACTAATACAACTATGGATAGGGTCAGTAAGGGGGTCAGCTGTTTACCCACTTAACCCACCGATGTTTTAATTAAGTTGATAATAGATAAGGAATGTTATGAAAAACTATAAGAAATAGAGTTTGAATCAATTTTTCATCTAGGGAAAAATATTTTCCACCAAGTTAAGCTAATCACGAATCTAGTGGAAAATTTGAAACTACTTGGTGAGCTCCCATCTATGTCCAAAAATAGTTTTTCTTATATTTTAGGGAAATGAGGGGATATATTCGTGAGTATCTTAGGAGAAAAACTCTCGTATCCCATAACCTACTAGATAATTTCAGAGTTCTGGATGTCTCTAAGATAACCTAGTTTATTAACTAAATTTTTAATGTAATGTTCCCTAAATATATGGCATATGAGGATAAAAGTTGTAATATTGGATCTGGATATGACTCTCTGGAACCATCCGGATGTCTCATCTATGGTACCACCCTTTAAACGTGTAGGCAATATGAAAATTGTTGACTCTGAGGGTAATCTACTGGTACTAAATGATTGTGTACCAGACCTATTACGTATATTGAAGAAAAATGGTTATTTCCTAGCTATAGCTAGCTGGAACTACCCTGAGAATGCGCTGAAGATGCTGGAGCTTCTAGATATAAAGGAGTTTTTTGATTTAATAGTTATTGAGCCACATCCAATGAAGGAGAAAATGATAAAGAACATTCTGGAGTATTTCGGGGTTAGCCAAGAGGAAGCGGTGTTCATTGACGATAATCCACGTATAGTTGAGAGGGTTAGGAGGAACCTACCTAGATTAAAAACTGTACTAGTTGGAGAGGACATAAGCGACGTATGTGAAATTAAAGATATCCTAGGTATATGACCTATCAACCTATTTTCCTAGCCTCCCCCTTTATCTTCACGTTTTCCTCAACAACGAGCTTCTCCCCATACAATATGTTTCCATCAATTACCGTATCACCACCTAGGTAGACCTCATTAGCCTCTACGTCACCTACTATCCTTACTCCCCTGATATCTATTCTTGAAGCCTTTATACCCCCAGATCCCAGATATAGGCTGGGTTCACCAGATCTCTTAGTGAAAGGAAGAAATTTCCTCGTCTTTCTCGAAGGCTCAATGATGACTTCTTCCGCCAATATATATTCTACTCTAGATCTCCCAGAGAGCCTAAAATATATATCATCTGCTTTAACTCCAGCCCCCTTAATACTTCCAGAAACACTAAAACTTTCTAGCTCTATATTTTCGCCTCTAATAGCCCCAGCTACCTTGAGGTTACCCCCAGAAACATTTCTAACACGTACTGAGCCACTCACCCTGCCCGAGCTACACGATAGGTCTCCCTCTATCTTAATAGAACCAGCAACGGATAAAACACCACAGTTAAGGTAGCCATCAACTAGTGCTGAACCAGCTACCTTAAACTCCTCTACCTCAAGGTTCCCGAGACATTTAAATGAACCACTAATATTTACGCGCTTATATTTACCTCCACCTATCTTTACACTACCAGCTCCCTTGACTTCGCCTCCTTCTACCTTAACGCCGAGTCTAGAAAGCTTCTTCTCGTACCTATCAAATATGTCGCTCATCTACTCTACACCTGCTTCCTTGAAGATATTCCTAATCTCCCTTAGCAACTCTTTAATCTCTCTTAAACGTTTAAGTAGCTCCTCCTCTACCTCTTCATCACTTTTATCAAGATACTTTAGTTCCCTCTTATTCATAGTCACTACCCATACCCTTCCTCAAAATATCCCTGATTTCAACCAAAAGATCCCTTATTTCATCAAGCTCCTCAAGCATAGCTCTCTGCCTAGCTCTATACGCATTAATCCACCTTTCATCAACAACACCTTCTCTAAACACATATTCTCTCCCCTCTATTATCTCAATTATTGGTACAGCAACGCCTAGGAAGCCTATAAAGCCGCCAGCAGCTAGTGCAGCTAAGCCTAGGGGTACGGTAAGCCATAGGGAAAGCCC
>JALURH010000132.1 GCA_027017025.1 Thermofilaceae archaeon | reverse complement strand
TATACTCGGAATTTTAGCTTTTTTCCTAATTTCATTAAATTCCCAGAGACTTAACTTAGCTATTCTAGAAGCTTTATAAATATCTCCCGTCTCAATATAGATCAGCAACGCTAGCTTGATGTGTGGCTGCTGCTTATTTATGAAGTCCCAGTCAGCACACCTACGCCTAATCCTACGAAACTCCTCATCCTCTTCAATCCACTTCTTAACAAGATTATCTGGGGGTTTTATTTCTCCAGCCATTCCTCTAGCCTCCTAACCGCCTCCCTTAGTCTACTCTCCCTAAATAGGTGTGCTGTATCCATGGTATATTCCTGGATATAACTTAAAAATTCTTCAGTACTACTTACCTGTATAACCTCTCTATAAACCATGTTTTTCGAGGAGTTCAAGCGATGTCCAGAGCCTCAAGCCCCGATACCTTGGGTGAAACTGCACAACCCTATGTATCCCGAGATTCTCGCTAAGTAGTACCGAATCCAGGGTTTTAGCCATTACTAGACAGATTATATCGGGTCTTTCGAGGGACGGAATCCTAGGGTCCCTCGTTACCTCGTCTCTAAGTTTATTAAACTCTTTTTCCTCGGTATTAGACCATGGGTAGAGCCTTAGTACCCCGCTGGTAAATAGTCTCCCTAGGTACTCTATAGCTACTGGAGATCTAACTTGCCTCAAAACTTCCTCGTGGATATACATTGTCTTGAAGAATTCTTCTAGCAGATGTTTGTTCCTGTAGCTTGACCAATCGATTATGAAGCAGGCATCTAATACAGCTATCACTAGATTACCACCGGAATCTTGGCCTGTTTCCTCAGTTCATTGAATTCATCTAGGCTAAGCCCTGCGATCTGTGCAGCTACGTACCTATCTCCCCTCTCTATGAAGTAGATTAGAGCCGCCTTGATGTGTGGTGGCTGCTTATTTATGAAGTCCCAGTCAGCACACCTACGCCTAATCCTACGAAACTCCTCATCCTCCCTAGCCCATTTCTCCAGAAGCCTACTTGGAATCTCAACCTCCATCCTGATATATAGTTGGTATTCCCCGTAATATAGCTTCCCGGAGCGGTTTTACCTAACCTTAGTAGGGAAGTTGATTGATTCGATGCCTCCTAATAACTTTAAGTAGTATGCAGAGATCTTTGACGAATAGCGTAGGGCTGCATTCGCCAACCCATCCCCTCTCGAAGAGTGGTTTAAAGCCTACCCTAACCGTTAGGTAGCCTGCTTTAGCCGCCCTATTTATCGGCTCAACTTTGTCATCTATAAATAGTAGTTGGTTCTTACCTAAGCCGTATTTCCTGAGGAGGAGATTTAATGCATCAACCTTGGAGGCTACGTCTTCCCCGGAGACAACTATATCTGAGAAATACTTCTCTAAGCCGCTTTCCCTTATCCTCCTCCGCTTCATAGACTTAACTCCATCTCCACCCGATACACTAGCCACCAGCCTACCCCTACTCCTCAAGTATTCAAGTATCTCCCTAGCACATGGCAGAACCCTTGTCCCCCTAGTCCTCTCCTCCCAGAAAACATTAGTTAACGCCTCCCAGTCCACCCTAGGTACATCTAGGCCTAGCCTCCCTAGAGCCCTCTGCACCCACAGAGGGACTCTATTTGAGGTGAAGGATGACGTACTCTCACCTATATCCTCCTCAACCAAGACCTCTCTAATAAAGTCTTTAACTCTCTCCCCCGGTACACCAAGTAGAGAGGCTATTTTCATCCAAACACTGGGTAGACAGGAGTAGCTATCTACTAGTGTCCCATCGAAATCAAATACGTATAGCACTATGTCGCTAAAGGGTATTTTAGACATACCCTCCCTATAATACGGGAGGAAGCTATTTGTAGTTTTTACCGAATCTTTACAGTAACTCTCTCCAAGAATTCTTCAACACTCAGTGGAGGTGGTGGTGGGAGATCAAGGCTACTATATATCCTAGCTGTCTGCGGCGTAATTAACCTACCCTCCCTAACAACCTCCACCTTGGAGAGTATCTCATGCGGAGACCCCTCAGCTAAAACCCTACCATCCTTTAAGACAATCATCCTATCGGAGTATCTCGCAGCTAGAGGTATGGTGTGGGTAATAACTATAACTGTTTTACCGCTAGAAACCATCTCCCTAAATAGCTTTATTAAGGCTTCACTAAACCTCTTGTCCTGGCCAGTAGTTGGTTCATCAACTATTAGAACCTTGGGGTTAAGTACATATATCGAGGCGAGGGCAAGCCTCCTCTTCTCGCCCTTGCTGAGGAAAAATGGGTGCTCCCTCCTCAACCCATATAGGTTAAACATCTTCAACGCCTCCTCAACCCTCCCGCTAACATCTTCTACACTCCTACTCCTTATCCTTAATCCAAAAGCTACCTCATCCCACACAGATTGGTTAAATATTTGGTGCTCAGGGTTCTGGTAAACATATCCAACTATAGACGATAGAGCCTGTCTATCATAGGTGTCTAGTGGTTTACCCAGTACTTCGACAACACCTCTAGTGGGTTTAAGTAGCCCAGCGAATATCTTAGCTAGCGTGGTTTTACCGCTACCATTTGGCCCCGTTAGAGCTATAAGCTCTCCCCTCCTGATATCTAAGCTAACCCCCTTTAGTGCCTCGACACCATCGGGGTAGGTGAAGTATATGTCCCTACACTTCAGGATAGCTTCTCCTCCCCCGCCACCAGCTACATGCCTAAATGGTTTCACCTCTAGGCTATACCCTCTAAGTCTATCTATAAGTTCCTCAAGCGTCCTAGGTATACCATCCAGCCTTATCCTAGATGCAAGCTCGATGTACTCGGGGGGATAAACAGCGTGCTCCTTTACTTTATCTATCTCCCGGAATACATTATATGATTCACCGTCGAGCACCACCCTACCTCTATCCAATATATAGATTCTATCGGCAAACTCCGCCACAATCTCCGATTCATGCTCAACCATAACTATAGTTATATCGAGTTCCCTGCGGAGGCTCCGGATAGCTGAGATCACCTCCTCCTTGCCTATAGGGTCTAGATCAGATGTTGGTTCATCTAGGACGAGGATATCTGGTTGCCTAGCAAGTGCAGTAGCTATAGCTACACGCTGTTTCTCGCCACCCGAGAGCTGATAGGGATGTCTCCCCAAGAAACTTTTATCTAAACCAACAAGCTCTAGTGACCACTCTACCCTACTCCTTATTTCATCTCTAGGCAGACCTAATGGCTCCAACGCTAAAATAATCTCATCTTCGACAGTGCTCATAACGAATTGTATCTCAGGGTCCTCAAACACTAGGGCTACACGCCTAGCTATCTCGGTAACATCGTGACTCAAGGTATCCATGCCGAGCACATTAACCCTACCCCTAAATTCCCCAGGTATCCTCTGGGGTATAGAGCCATTCAAGGTGAGTACTAACGTAGTTTTACCGGCCCCAGATGGACCCATTATTGCCGCAAACTCTCCCCGCTCTATGGAGAGGTTTACGCCACGTAGTACCTCCTGCTTACTCCCCTCATAGCGCCACCAGAGGTCCTTGATTTCTACCACGCTGGCCACAGATACCACCCAGCGTATATGGCTACCAGTAGGGTTGAAAATGCTACAACAATATAGTCTCTTCTCCCCATCTTATAGGTATGGTATATAGTGGATGTTTTTGTGCCTGGAGCTATACCCCTAGCCTCTAGAGCCATAGATACCTCGAAGCTCCTAGTAATCATCAAGGAGAGTATAGGTATGAGGGCGTTAACGTATAGCAGGAACTTCTTGGCGAGAGAAGTTTTGGCGAAATCTACGCCTCGAGCCATCATAGCTTCCCTAACCGTATAGAAATCTGATACAAAGAGCTGTATACCCCGGAAGAATAGTGAAACAGCTACACATACGCCGAAGGGTAAACCTATGCTCCTAAGCCCCCATATAATATCTCTATCCGTTACCGTGCCTAAGAGAAGTAGGGCTGAGAAGATCATAGCGAATATCCTAGATGTGAATATAGCTATATAAAGTAGGCCTCTATCCGTAACAGATATTTTCCACTCAAAAACGCCTTTCTCCGCCTGGAAACTAAGTATCGTCGCCTCATATATCGTTTTACCAGGTATGTGGGTAAACAACACGAAGGATAATGCTATGAAACTAGTCATACTACCTATAACAACCAGGTACCTCTTCAGGAGCGAGAGCGGGATTCCAGCAACTAGACATATACTTAAGCTAATTAAGACGAGGATAATTGCCGAGTAGGGGTCTTTGGTGAATAAGATTGAGAGAGATAGAGAAAAAGGGACGAATATTTTAGCGGCTACGTGAAGCCCCATATATTTCTCTGAGGATGCTTCTACACCAGTTAGTTCTCGTAGTACTGTAGGCATCTCTTAGGACCACCACCCCTTAACGTAGAGACCTGTTCTCTTAAATACTGGTGTAAGCGATACTAGGAGGGCTGTACCTATAATGGAGAGGACTATGAGGTCCCCCATAACCCAGCCAACGAATATAGGCCAGAAAAGCTCAGCTGGCAGAGGTGGTGGGAAGTTAAATACGGTTAGCGTACCTGAGCCCCATACCCCGGAGACAACTGAGGCAAGTATTATGCCAGCTATATGCGCCATCCAGGTTTTCTTGTCTCCAGCGAAGAGACCCAACACTATACCTACTATAGCTAGTACACTACCAACGTAGACAGCGAAAACATAGAATGTTGTGAATGGTTCACCGTAGGTAGCTCCCCACAGGACTTGAACAACTATACCGAGGAGTAGGAGCACCGTCCCAGAGGAGATGAATAGTGGCAACAACTTCGCCGCCTTAGGTCTCTTAACCGTAAAGTCTGGGTCAACTCTACCAAGCCTGAAGACAAGTGCAGGCATTAGAGCTTCGAGGAAGTCTGCGAAAGACCATACAAGTGATTGTACAACAGAGTAGCCTGTGGGGTATAGCCCCAGGAAGAAGCAGCTAAAGTAGCCAGCTAGGGCACCCCACATACCCATCCATATACCTAGTGGAACGTATATAGCTGCGGCAACATAGAGTGCAGATACCCCGGGGGCGCCTAGGACGGGGAATATAAGGCTGGAGACAACAGCTAGGACATATGATATAGCTGTTGCGAACGCAAAAGTAACTATATGAACCCACGTTACTTTTCTACTAACAGTTTTTTCCCCGCTCACGTATCAAAACTGTGTTAATATAGATTAAAATATATCGCTGATAAGTAAGTTATTTTAACCACAATTTATCATAGATATGATAATGAGGAGATTAGATTACACGAATATACAGCTCCTTGCTGCAAAAACCCTTAGGGCTCTCAAGAAATTCTACCCCCATAGGGATCTGGTTGATTACCTCGGTAGCAGGGGTGTTAAGGTATCTGAAGTTGATTTAAGTAGGTATGTTACAGGTAGTATCCTACCTAAGCCTGATAGAGCACTCAGTATCCTGAGAGTATTAGCGGAAGGTAATATTCTGGAGAGAATACTGGGGGAGATAGCCGTTGTTGACAGGAGGGGTGTAGTTAATATCGTGAGGATAGCTTATGACCTAGATATTATTAGGATAGCTACAGCCATAGCATATATATTATATAATAATATTAAGGTAAATAATATACTCACAGCAGCGGTCAATGGGATACCTCTAGCTTTCTCGATAGCGGAGGCACTGGGTTCTAAGCTATCTGTAGCTAAACACGAGGTTGATGCCGGAATAGAAGACTACCTTGAGTTAAGGTACTTTGCGCCAGACCCACCTAGATACACCCACCTCTACCTGCCTAGCTACGCTGTCAGGAGGGGGGAGCATATACTGATCGTCGACGACCTACTCCAGTCTGGTAGAACGTTAAAGGCGTTAGCCACTCTAGCTGAGATGGCTAATGCTAGGGTAGTAGGGGTTTTCTCTCTGGTTGCTGTAAACTATGCCTGGAGGGAATCTATACCAGACACTGTTGAGAAGATTTTTGTTGGGAAAATACTGGAAACATAGTTTATTCCCAGGGGAATACTATACATTCCTCAGTCTCAAAGCCGTAGAAGTCTACGTTTACCCCAGGTTTCTTGGCTACAGCAAAGGTGTATACTCTTCCTCCACCTTTCTGCTTTACATAACTCTTTGCTAGAGTGAGTGTTTCCCCGGTTACAGCTATATCATCTACAATTACCACAGTCTCTCCAGCTAGTTTTCCGCTGAAACCTAGTACCAGTTTTGGTTTATCGTAGATACGTCTAGGGGGTTTACCTTCACCATATTTCTTTATGAAAACTGTGAGGAATTTTCTACATAGAATGTATCTGCAGAGTAGTGCAGCTGGTATTAAACCTGAATACCCAACTCCAATAACCACTATATTTTCTCCCCGTAGCCTCCTAGCTACTTGAATGGTTATCTCCTTGAGTTCCTCCCACGATAGTTTTATCAAGGTTTCACCCTAGTATCTTTTTCTTATAGAACCTTAGTTCCACCCCCCTGAATCTACAGTGTTCTAGGCATTTTAGGCATAATGTACATCTTACCCTGTCGGAGAGCTTGGCTTCGGGAATATTTATGTTGGAGGGGCAGCTGAGAACACATACCCTACATCTTGTACAGTTAGCGTTAGTAGATACGTGGAGTAGGGGTTTCGGCGATATTAACCCAAGTAGGTAGCCTACAGGGCATAATGTTCCACACCACGAGAAACCCTTCCTGGAAATATAGGCATTCAATACAAGCCATCCCGCTAGAGCTAGGACTAGAAGATAAATATCTATACCAAATATGTATGCGAAGACTAGCTTAAAGGGTATACCAACTGGGCAAATTACACAGAGTACTGGGAGCCTAGCCAAGAAGCTAGAAACTAAGACGGTAATTATCGCTAGTGGCGCCGTAATCCCCCATCTCCTTCCCCGGGGTCGGTGAGTCGAGTGTACTACCGCCCCTGTAGGACACATCCACCCACAGAAGAATCTACCAGCTACAAGTAGGAATAGGCTTGTTGTAGCAAGAGCAAGTAATAGCTGATTAGTTAATATAAGTGATGCAGCTAGGATTTGGAGAACACCTAGGGGGCAGGCAATACAGACCAATCCTCCTTTAATAAACGCTGTTGTACCCGTGATAAATCCTCTTAGGCTTGCAGTAAAGTAGGTTATTAGGGTTGATGAACTAGATATAAGCCTCAACTTATCTAGTAGTTTCAATTCTTCTCTCACCATCTGGGACAAGATACAATGCCTTAGGTTCGGGTGGGCAGGCATATACGCATCTACCACAACCTATACATTTACCGCTATGGAATACTGGTATACCCCTCCTAGGGGTAATTGCGCCATCAATAGGGCATACCTCGTAGCAGACAAGACACTCACCTCCACGGTAGGCAATACAGTTCTCCTTAATCCACTTCACTGAACCCATTTTAACTTTCTCCGGCTCCACATATACCAACGCATTTGTTGGGCAATTTTCAACGCAGGGACGCGAGATTTCGCATCTACCAGCTACAGCCTCGCATGGAGCCCTTAGGGGATCTACCCTTGGGGTACCCCATATAAGTAGCCCTTCACCGAGACTACATGGAACTAGCGTACCGGTAACACATGTTTGTATACACTGTCCACACCTAGTACACTGTGAAAGAAATTTTTCCTCAACTAGTGCCCCAGGCGGTCTAACAACCCTACGGTAGGGGAGTAGCTTAGCTACTCCACCTAGGGAGCCTATAATACCTGCAGCTACTAAGGTTTTCAGGAAATCCCTGCGTCTTATCCCCTGCCTCATAGCTCTAGCCAGTAACTACTTTTATCTTATCTTCATCCATTGTACCTACACCTAGTTGCTCAGCGTACCCAAAGTATTTTACTTTCTTGGCTCTTGCTGCGGGATCCTCCTCGCCCTCGAGCTCGAATAGGATTTTCGCGGCAATGTAGTCGGCAGCTAGGGGGTCGGTCGATGCAACAGCGGTATTTGCCTCCACCATTACACCCCCCGAGGGGCCATGTTTAGTCATAGCTTTTGAGCCATCTATAACTACTAGATCTGGCTTCAGGATGTATGCTATATCGGCTATACACTTATGCAACCCCTCCCTATGGAACCTACCCTTCTCGTAGTCTGGGAAGCATCCTATAAGGTTCTTTATCCCTAGTGTAACGTCTGCACTTACATGCCTCTTCATTTTAGCGACAGATATTAGGATATCTGCAGTATATGTTTCCTCGTATACATCTACCTCCCCCAGCTTCAGAGTATTCTTAGCTTTAACGGTTCTAATATTTCCCTGCTCCTTTAGATCTATAACCTCTATACCTAATGGCTTTAGAACATCATAGTATTTTGTTTTTTCAAAGCAGAAGCTGGTAACATAGCCTCTAACAGAGCTCTCGGCAACTATAACTTCGCTTACACCAGCCTCTATAACCATCTTAGCTATCTCAGCAACAACCTCAGGTGAAGCAACAGCGTCTCTGGAGGGGAAACCTACATTCGGTTTAATAACTACTCTATCCTTATTTCCCACGATTTTCTCAATACCCCCGATCTGCTCTACAACTTTTCTAGCAAGTAGGCGGGGATCCCTAACCCCCCTAACTACAGATACCTCAGAGTATTTAGACTCCCCTACTTCTGCCTCGCGTCTCGTAGCCCCTTCCTCAACGCTAGTCTCTTTCTCGGCTCTCTCATCCCTCTCTGGATACAGGATACTGCTTATATATTTGTAGCCGAGGAAGCCAGCTACCGCTGTAGCTATGATAATTAATGCTCTACGTCTACTTACTTTCATCTAATCCATTAAGAAGGATAACCTAGTAGTTAAAAATATCTCCTATGTAGTTAGAGCTAAGGTAGCTATAGCTAACAGCGGCGTTGAGATAGGGATAATATATTTTAGTGTATTCCTCAACGCAGTGCCCTCTAAGCCCCTGGCTTCGAGGGTTGATGCTCCAACAGCTATCTTCGGGGGAGATATCATGCTACCAAGCCCTCCACCACTATTCTGTAGAGCCAATATAAGGTAGAGGTCTAGCCCAGTTATTTTAGCATAGGATTCGTGGAGCGCTGCGAATATGATATTTGATGCAGTATTGCTACCAGTAACGTATGTTCCAATGATACCTACGATAGGTATGAGGTATACGAAGTAGCTCCCAGACACGAGGGCTATTTCTCTAGCTAGCGCCTCCATAATCCCCGTCTGCCTAGAGATATCTGCTACCATTGTGAAGAGGATTATAGCTACTACAGGTTTATATGAAGCAGCTACCGTCTTCTTAATTATTGGCTGTAGAATAGATTTATCCCGGTACACGGAGGAAAACACTGCCAAAAGGATTATAATAGTACTTGTGGGCACTAAGCCCCTTATACCTAGCACATAGGCTAAGATAAGTATAGTACTCAGAGAGATATATAACTCCAGGGATCTAATTATAGCATTAATTTTCTCTCTTAACGTGATAACGATATATGCCAGGAACATGAGGAGGCTTGCAGCAACTCCAGTCATTGGTCCAACTAAGCATGCTACTAGGGATAGGAGTAGAGCTAAAGTGACTGAGATAAAAAGGCTTCTTCTATCTACCTTAAGGATCTTGCCGACAAATACCAATGTTAACACAAGTGGTGGGAACATTAATACGCCAGTTATCTGGGAGAGTCTGAAGGGATCTGCAGACGCTAAGCTAGATAGAACTAGTGTGGGTATACCTATAGCTGCGAAAGGTACAGCCCAGCTATGCCCTATGAGGCAGGCAACTAGAGCCACCAAAGGGTTTATTCCAAGCATTACGAGCATTGGTGCTGTTACAGCCACTGTTATACCAAAGCCTGAAACACTTTCAATAAAGCCTGTGAAGAATACCGCTAGGGGCAGCTTAACTCTCCCCGAGTATTCTCTTCCAAAACTTACTCTAAGTTTCTCCTCATATCCCAGCCCCCTATATACGTTATAGAATAGTAGTGCTGCTACAACGATAGAGGCTATCTGCGTCCCAGTCCACAACCCCTCAACAATAAATTCCGGGAGATTTTTTGTGAAACCTAACCTAGTTGCAGCGTATATAGAGTATATGAGTACTACTAGAGCTGTCTTAGCAATATCCACCTTTAGGAGAGCCATCAATAATAGGGGGAGGAGAATAATTACCAATGCGTGTATTGTCGCTTCAGCTATAGCCGGGGTCATCGCACAAGACAGTTTTGTCCCCTTTTTATTCTTTCTCCTTAACCCATTACATTGAATACTAGGTAGTCTTTGCCAGATATCTTCCCAATATTACTTCTATAGCCTATAGCTACAATATAGTCACCTGGAGATGGATTGATGAAAATAAATAGAGCTATAAAGTACTGGAGTCTAGGTAGAACCTGTATACATACCTTAGGTTTACCTTCGCTATTTAGGGGCCAATTATGTTGGATACCTAGGTCTACTCTAAAAACACCATCCTTCTTCCTAACTATGTTTTTAGTAACACTAAAGTTATCACAGATAGCTTCTCTAGCCACTTTAACAAGTATAGCTGGGTTATATTCCTTACCGATAAGTAGGGTTGGAGAAACATTACTTAGAAGTTCTAGGGAAAGTCTAGGTAAGCGTCTCTTAGGTAATCTAAGTAGGGAGACCCTACTAGCCTCCCCCCACTCCTCACTTGAGTACTTATATCTCGTAGCTATCCTAAGTATATTATTCTTCACTGTTTATACAAAATAGTATTGGGGAAACTATATATAACATTTTATATATTCCATACAGCTAGGACAAATATGTATCATTTTTGCTTTATTTAGTAAATACTATATATTTAGTTCAACATTTATAACTGGGTAGGAAAGATGTTGGCAGCCTCCAGTCAATATCCCTATTATCCATACCAGTATCCATCGCAAACTAGGGAGAGACCGCTAGGCGTCACTATCCTAGCTATCCTAGAGGCTATAGGCGGTTTACTGTCCCTGGTAGGGGGTATATGGCTATTTAATGCAGCTAAAATGTTTCCCCTACTCATCTTTTTCGTACCATTTGCTATATTTTCTATAATTATAGGAATTATTGCATTAATTGTTGCTTGGGGTTTATGGTCTGGTAAGGGGTGGGCATGGACTATAGCACTTATACTATCTGTAATAGGCATAGTGTTGGGGATCGTATCTATAGCTAGTGGAGGTATAATTGCAATAATAATTAATGGTATAATACTGTACTATCTTACGAGGCCACATGTAAAAGCGTTCTTCGGTAAACAGTAACGGAAACATTTTTCTTTTTTGCAGCTCTGTTAACAGGATACCAGAAGCCTTTTTTGTAATACATAGTTAATATCTTTAGGTTGCTATGGCTAGGAAAGGATTCATAGTGTATGTTGACCCAGAGACTAGGACTAAGATACATTTTAGGGTCGATAGAAGTGGCTACGGCGTAGTTATCTTAAATGCGTCAAGAGTTATATACGCTAACCAGACAGCTACCTTCTACATTGAACAGTTACTGAAGGGTGCTTCAGCTGAGGAGGCTGCGAAGAAAGCTGTAAAGAAGTTTAGGGGCGTTTCCTTTGAGCAAGCAAAAAAGGATTTCGAGGATATTGCATTTAAAATAAATAGCCTCTTAGCATCCGATGTTTGCCCAATAACCTATCTGGGTTTTGA
>JALURH010000131.1 GCA_027017025.1 Thermofilaceae archaeon | reverse complement strand
CTCTTAACATTTTATTCATAAGTTAATAATGGCAGGTAAACAAATAACTAAAAACTTATAATACATCCAATACTCTAACTGTCTAGTCTAGATTAGCAGAATGTAAGGGGATATATATGAGTAATAATGAAACAATTAAAGAATCGGAAACAGAAGAGCTGCTTGTACCGTTAGAGATGTATCTAGCTGCTGGTGTACGTATAGGTACAAGGATGAAAAGTAAATTCATGCAACCATTTATATACAGCGTCCGTCCAGATGGCTTATATTTATTGAATGTAAAGAAGACTGATGAGAGGATAAGGATTGCGGCAAAATTTATTGCTAGGTACGAGCCCAGTAAGATAGTGGCTGTTTCTGCTAGGCAGTATGGTTATAGACCAGTAAGGAAATTCTGTGGTTTAGTGGGTTGTAGACCCATCGTAGGGAGAGTTATGCCTGGAATATTTACTAACCCACGGCTTAGCCACTTTATCGAAGCCGACTTGATAATAGTAACCGACCCAAGAGTTGATGCACAGGCTGTTGAGGAGGCTGGGAAGATGGGAATCCCTGTTGTAGCCTTATGCGATACTGATTCACCTATAAGCAATATTGAATTAATAATCCCTACTAATAATAGGGGGAGAAAGGCTTTAGCTTTAATTTACTGGCTTCTTGCTAGACAAGTATTGAGGGAAAGAGGAGAACTAGGACTAGATGAAGAATTACCAGTTTCAGTTTCAGAGTTTGAAGCAAAGGTTCTAGCTACCGGGGAGGTAATATAGTTCTAGTGACTGTATCAAATAGGGTAAATGTATATGTCTGTGCGAGAACCCGCAGTTGCTGGATATTTTTACTCTTCAGAAAGGGAAAAGTTATTAGAGGAGCTTAAAGCTGCATTTCTACATAAACTTGGTCCCCGTAAATTGCCGGAAAGAGTTGATAGATATACAGGTAAGGTTATTGGAATTATATCTCCTCATGCAGGGTATATATACTCTGGACATATAGCTGCACACGGTTATTTTCTCCTAGCTGAGAATGGAAAACCGGATATAGTATTTATTTTAGGGCCAAATCATCACGGTATTGGAGCGCCTATAGCACTTAGCGAAAGTAGAACTTGGGTGACACCACTTGGAGTCGTTGATGTTGACTATGAAATATCAAAGGAGTTAGCGTCTAGAGAACCTATTATAAGGTTTGACGAAACAGCCCACCTCTATGAACATTCTATAGAGGTGCAACTACCATTTTTACAATTTATTTTTGAAACAGATTTTAAGATCATACCTATCTCGATGTTGCTACAGTCTACGGAATCTTCCAAGAGGGTAGGGAAAGTTATATCTTCTATAATCGAAGAAAGCGGGTTAAAAGCATACATAGTTGCTAGTAGCGATTTTAGCCACTACGTGAAAGCTGAAAAGGCAGCTAAAAACGATAAAGCGGCTATAGAGTTTATCTTAAGATTAGATATAGAAAAATTCTATGATACGATCATTGAGAAGGATATCTCTATATGCGGTCCCGGACCGATAATGACACTTATGACTATAGCTGAGAACCTAGGATATAGGGATGCAAAGGTACTTAAATACGCTAATTCAGGTGATGTTACCGGGGATTATAACCAAGTTGTAGCGTATGCGTCTATCTCTTTTTCAAAAGGTGCATAGTTTGGAGAATTTTACAGAGCGAAGGAAAATAGAACATATTCTCATAGCAGTAAAGGAAAATGTAGAATTCCCGAATAAATCATCGTTCTTCGAGTATATAGAACTAATCCATAACCCAGTACCTGAATTGGATCTAGAAAAAGTTGACACGGGGACAAAGATGTTTGGTTATGACCTTTCAGCACCAATTATAATATCTGGAATGACTGGTGGCACCCTATTAGCTAAGAAGATTAATAAATGTATCGCTGAAGCTGCAGAGGAATTAAGGGTAGCTATGGGTGTTGGAAGTCAAAGAGCAGCGCTAGAAAATAGCGATCTAAGAGATACTTTCTCTATAGTTAGAGATACCGCACCAGATATTCCAATTATCGGCAATATAGGTGCTAGCCAGGTTGTTTATGGATTATCAAAAGATGATATCGAAGAGCTTGTAGATATGGTTAAAGCTGATGCAATAGCTATTCATCTTAATCCTCTCCAAGAATCTGTTCAACCAGAGGGCGAGCCACATTACTCAGGACTAATAGAATCTATCAAGAGAGTGGTAGAGCTCTGTCCCGTTCCAGTTATAGTAAAAGAAACTGGAGCTGGTTTTTCTCGCGAAGCTACGAAATTACTTGTAGAAACTGGAATAGCTGGAATAGATGTTGGAGGGGCGGGAGGAACATCGTTCGCCGTAATCGAAGCTATACGTGCATCACGTATGGGATTAGAGGATCTAGAGAAAATAGCTATGACATTCGCTGATTGGGGTATCCCAACAGCTGCAAGTATACTAGAAGTTAGAAGTGTAGCTCCTGATATTATACTCATAGCAACTGGAGGTATAAGGAATGGATCTGATATTGCAAAAGCTATTCGAATAGGTGCTGACTACGCTGGCGTAGCTCTACCTGTGATAAGAGAAGCTTATAGTGGAGATGTTGAGGATGTAAAGCGGCTAATAACTAGGTTTATCAGGGAGTTTCGTGTATCAATGTTTCTCGTAGGAGCTAAGGATATTGGGGAACTTAAGGAGAAACCGGTGGTTATACTTGGAAAATTAAGAGAATGGATTGAGGAGCGACAACTAGATTTTTCATGAAAACGTGGGTAATCCTTATAATGATAGGGAGCTGGAATTTTTACCTTGAGATTCTTATGAAGGAGGAGGTAACTATTGGTCCTATTTCTGAACCATCTAGGTACTGGGAGATCATGGATGTTATAAGAGATGCTTGGTCTATGCCCGATTATACTGAAGCAGTTCCACCGCATATGATGAAAGCTATAGAGGATAATGGTGGTTTAATCCTAGCTGCTTTCAACGGAGAAGGTAAAATAGTTGGGTTCGTAATGGGCTTTATTGGTAAAGAGGGTAAAGAATACTATCATTATTCACATATGCTTGGGGTAAGAAAGGAGTATAGAGGAAAGAATGTAGCCCTTAGACTGAAGCTTGCACAACGCGAATGGGCTATTAACCAAGGCTTTAAACGTGTTGTATGGACCTATGATCCACATCAGGGACTAAATGCTCGGTTCAATTTCGCCAAGCTTGGAGTAGTCTGCAATAAGTTCTACAGAGACTACTATGGCGTTATGAAAGATGGAATAAATATTGGTCTGCCATCAGATAGGTTCAAAGTAGATTGGTGGATCCTTAGTCAGCGAGTAATTAAAAGAACTAGAGGAGAACTGCCCTCCCCCACTTTTGATGATGTAAAGGATATGGCTGAAGAGGTAGTAAAAAGCACCATTAATGAGTACGGTTTAAGAGTTGTGAAGAGTGTAGATATTGATCTTAGATCTAGTATCCTCTTGGTAGAATTTCCAGGAGACATAAATATACTTAAAAAAAGTAATCTCAAGGTAGCTATAGAGTGGAAAATAAGGCTAAGACCAGTATTTGAAGAATATTTTAAACGGGGTTACTATGTTGTTGAACATATAACCCTACTAGAGGATGATGAGAGAAGAAACTTCTATCTCCTTTGGAAAGCCTCATTAAAGGACATACTTTCGGGTGTTTATCCATGGAGTTAAAGAAGATTATACTCTACTATTTTGAGGCAAAACTAAAATCTACATTTAGAACCAGTTTTGGGTCTCTTCTCGTACGTCCAGTGATCTTAGTAAAGGTTGAAGAAAGAAGTGGAGAAATTGGATGGGGAGAAGTAGTTGCCGGAGAGGGACCATGGTATAGTTATGAAACATATGAGACAGCAATACTAGTTTTGAAGAAGTATATAGTGCCTAGAATATTAAAATATGGGGATATAAAGGCGAAGGATGTTCGATATGTCTTAAAGAGTATTCGCGGCCATAATATGGCTAAAACTGGGGTGGAAGAAGCTCTGTGGGATCTAGAATCAAGGCTAGCTGGAGAACCCCTATATAGGTACATTGGTGGCGTAAGGGACGAAATAGTAGCTGGGGTAAGCATAGGACTTAAACCCACTATAGAGAATTTAATGGAAGAAGTAAAACTGAGAGTAGAGGAGGGCTATAGAAGGATTAAAATTAAGATAGAGCCTGGAAGAGATGTAGAGCTCGTTAAGGCCATAAGGAAGGAGTTCCCCGATATACCTCTACAGGTTGATGCAAATGCAGCATATACTCTAAATGACATTAATGTCTTCAGGGAGCTGGATAAATATGAGTTGTTGATGATTGAACAACCTCTAGCATATGATGACTTAGTTGATCATAGCTTACTTTCAAGAAAGATCTCTACACCAATATGTCTTGACGAAAGTATAGTATCGATAAGCGACCTTAAAGCAACCTACTTATTAGGTTCAGCCGAGATAGTGAATATTAAACCTGGAAGGGTTGGAGGGATAGAGAGCTCGAGGAAGATGCTTAAATATGCTGGAGTTGTCGGTATGGGTGCGTGGATTGGAGGTATGCTGGAAACAGGCGTAGGTAGGGCTTTTCTGGTAGCATTAGCCTCATTACCTGAGGTGAATTATCCTAACGATATCTCGGCTAGTGAAAGATACTGGGATAAAGATATTGTTGAGCCTCCTTGGGAGTTAACAAATAAGGGAACGATCAGAGTACTTAAAGCGCCAGGAATAGGCGTTGAAGTTCTTGAAGAAGAGGTAGAGAAAAGGGCGCGAGAGGTTTGGGAGACTACAATATAGCTATTGTAATAGCTCCCCCCGGTAGGATGAAACAGGTATTAACAGACTTACTTGATTCTCTTTTCCCATATGATACTACTATTAGAAGCGAAACAACGGAATATCTGGGGATAGCCTTAATATATACTAAGCTTAGTAGAAAAGAGTTAGAGAAGTTCGTTAATAATTTCCCTATACGAAACTTGATAGATATAAGATTTGTAATACTCGAGTTAAAACCTGATGAGAACATATTGGAAATTAGAAGAAAGATATCTAGAGTATCTAGGAAGAATATCGAAGCCTACAGAGTTCTCATTAAAAACCGAGGTAGAAGATTATCAAAACGTTTTATTAATTTATTAAAGAATGTAATTAGAGAATATAATCTCTGTTGCGAAGGCAGGGAGAGGATATATATAGAGAATATAGGTAGACGTGTTTTTTTAACAGTTAGTTTATTTCCGAAGAAAATTAGTCAATAGCTTAAATGTTTTTAAGCAAAAGTAGGAGAGGCAGAAATATTTCCTACCTAGAGCATAATATAATGGAGTGTGTAGGGTGTCTGTAAGTGATCAGTAATAGATCATGGAACTTTGAAAGTTTTGTTAGGCCTAGGATAATACGGGATAGATCTAAGCTGGATAATGCCTATATCCCTACAAAACTTCCTCATCGAGAAAAACAAATAGAAGATATAATACGCTACTTAAGACCCTTTTATGAAGGAAGAGTTTCTTCTCTAATAAAAATAATCCTTAATGGCCCGGTAGGTACGGGGAAGACAGCTGTAGCTAAGAGGATAGGGCTAAAGCTAGAAGAGTACTCCAGGAGAGGCAAGATACCTGTAAACATAAGATTCTCATATGTTAACGGGATGCAGTATAGAACTATTTTCCAGATACTGAGGAAAATGGGTAGTGATGCAGGCATGCATATTCCACGAAGGGGATACTCAAAGGATGAAGTTCTCGAGTACCTTGTCACTTATCTTCGAAATAACGACTTATACCTAATTGTAACACTTGATGAAGCAGATTTTCTTGCTCAACGGGATGGTATTGAAGCTGCAGAAATTTTCTTCTCCTTATCTAGGCTTGGAGAATTCTTCAGTACAGAAAATTACCGTGTTGGCATTATTTTCATCTTTAAAAGATTTTATGATAGTGTTATGAGATTGCCTAAGAGTGTTCAAAGTTCTATGAAAGGTCCTATAATAGTCTTTCCCCCCTACGGATCTAAACAAATAGAGGATATATTATGGGCGAGGATACGGGAGGAGGGAGCTATATTTGAAGAAGCCATAAATGACGAAATAGTTTCAATGATAGCTGACGTCGTGGGATATGATGAGGAGGAAAAAAGAGGGAGTGGGGACGCTAGGATTGCAATAGAAGTGCTGGCTTATGCAGCCGAGAGAGCTGAGAACGAGGGTAGGACTTATATTTCACCGGAAGATGTAAGACACGCTATCAATAAGGAAGTAATACCATCACCATATAGTAATGAAGTATTAGGTAACCTAACATTCCACGAAAAACTGTTATTACTAGCTATAGTTCGAGTACTTAGGGAAGAAAAGGAGAGAGCGTATGTTCCTATGGGAATGGTTAAGCTAATGTACACTGACATATGTAACGATTACGGAATACAGCACTTAAAGCATACTAGCATATGGGAACATATAATGGCACTCAGCAAAATGGAGCTAATTCAGACACGGGTTTCCTCTAAAGGTAGCAGAGGTAGAACAACTCTAATACAATTAGTACCTGGAAATATGCGGCCTATGGGTTTCCAGGAGGCTAAGATAGGTATAAGTATGGTGCCTTTAGATAGGCTAGAGCGTATACTACTGGATTTAGTTAAGGAAGAGATTGAGAAATTTAGAAGCTAATAGAATGCTGCTTTAAACTCCCTCTCGGATATACCAAGCGAGTTGAGAATGTTTTTTGCATTAGATGTATCATTCTCATAGATTATCTTTATGTATGGTATTACCTCCAGCAATGCTACTCTAGTTGATACATGTAACTTTTGGGATATTGTAGTCAAGACACGTTTCATATTCTCCCTTTTATTCCTTAAAGAAGATAATCTCCTCAACTTCTCTGGGAAGCTATATTTCACGAATTTAAAGGGTGGTTTTTCGCGAGCACTAGCCACCCCAGCTGTCATAAGTTGTAAAGCATATGGCAGCAAAACCCATTTTTGCCTTCTTCTCATTCTAGCTAGGAAAATATCCGCCCATGAGAGTGCATCATACCCATCTGATATAGCTTTTAAGCTAGGCGAATACTGGAAAATAATATTTTCATTCAACCATTGGAGGAGCATTTCGTAGTCAAGTGATGGTAGACGAAGAACTCCTAGTGCTTGTTCAGGTCTTCTAGCCGTTAAAATACTCCTTACTATCTCAAACATCGTGGCTTGCTCTGCTCTTAAACCGAGTATATTCAAGTCTTCTAGAGAAATTCTCTTCCTACCCATAGCAAGTGACTGTAGGTCATTAATAGCTGCTCTTAAATCTCCCCTAGCGTTACTAGCTATAGCTGATAATACAGCTCTGTCACAGTCTACCCCCTCTCTTCTACATATTTCAGCTAGAACTTTCATAACTTCTCTCTTCTTAAGTCTTCTAAACTCGATTAACTCACAAAGACTTCTCAGTTCCCTCAAGCGAGGATCCCAAGGGTTATTAGCGGTCAAGACTATGGGATACTGGGATATCTCTATTAACTCGAGGATAGTACGTAATCCCCCGTGATCTTCTCTTGGGTTAACTCCATCCACCTCATCTAACAGAATAATCTTACTTCTAGCTCCAAAGATGGAGCCTTGAGTAGCGGCGCTGAAAACTCTTCTCCTCAAAGCTGCACTGGATCTCACATCACTCGCATTGGTTTCAATAAGTTCCCAACCAAATTGGTATGCAGCTGCGTGAACTATACTTGTTTTACCTGATCCTGGAGGACCGTATAAGAGTGCAGCTTTCTTTGCAGGTTTTCCTCTAATCCAGGAGTTTAACCAAGCTACAAATTTCCTCTTAGCATCAGGATTTCCAATAACTTCATCTACCCTTTTTGGTCTATACTTCTCTGTCCACGGAACTAATGACATCCCTTATTCCCTCCTTGAGGCAAGGAGAGCTATTTTAGCCAGGAGAGCTGTTAGCTGTATTTCATCATCTGCACCTTCAACTATCCTATAGTTAGTTTCACCAACAAGAGCTATTAAATCAGCTAGGGTTATACCATCAAGCCTCAAGGGACTTCTGGACGAGATAAGTTCCCTATGAACCAGTTTTACTACGTCAACGCCAGACAGCCCATAATTGTACATTAACACCCTCAATTTTTCCCTAGCCTTAAGTAGATCACCTTCAACGGCATACTCAATCATTTCTCTAATCTCCCTAGGCGCAACTTTGCCTAAAGCCTCATAAACAGTATCTGCATTAATTACTTCCCTAATGGCTGCAGCAGCTTGTAAAGTGTTTATAGCCTTTCTTAGATCCCCTTCGCTTTCCTCCCATATTGCTTCAACTCCATCCTCAGTTACCTTAACATTCTCTTGCTCAGCAATCCACCTTAATCTAGCGATAACAGCCTCCTTAGGTAATGGTTGAAACCTAAAAATAGCACATCTAGATTGGATTGGTTCAATGATCTTTGAAATATAGTTGGCTATTAAAATGAATCGAGCATTTCTCGAGTATAACTCCATTGTTCTCCTAAGAGCCTGTTGTGCATCACCAGTCATATTGTCTGCTTCATCAAGAATTATGAGTTTAAACGGAACCTCACCTATAGGAATAGTTCTAGCATAGTCTTTAATCCTAGTCCTAATAACATCTATTCCACGCTCGTCACTAGCATTTAACTCAAGAGTATTATCACGCCAATATTCTCCGTATAGGTCGTGTGCAAGTGCCAAAGCTGCAGTAGTCTTACCCGTACCGGGAGGGCCCGCGAAAAGTAAATGAGGTAAACTCTTGTTTTTTACAAACTCCTTTAGTCTAGCAACTATTTCTTCCTGGTCAATCATATCATCAAGACTACGGGGTCTATATTTCTCAACCCATAATTCTACTGTCATCTGAACTCACCAGCTAAGATTAGAAATGTGAAAGGTACGTATGTAATTATTGTATATTTTATATCCTAGGTGTTGTCAACTTAAGGGCTTATTAGTGGGGCCCGCTCTCTAGCGATACGCTATGAGCACTTATGCTGTGGGAGCGGACCTCACTAGAGATGGTGCTCTACGCAATATATCTTGACCACAGGGATGATGGAGCCACTTTACTTAGGGGAAGCCTGAACCCCGACCAAAATCCAGCCCCCTCCAGTGAGCAACCCCCCACAAAAAAGTTAACAGCACCATATCCTACCTTGCGGCATAAGCTATACGTTCTATTTCTTCCTTCTTCTTTATAGCATAGCTTGACGCATCGCCATAAGCAGCAGCTATAATCTCGTCGGCAAGGCATTCCTCTATAGTCTTAGGATTATTAAATGAACATTGCCTAGCTCCTTCCGTGATAAACCTTAATGCTAGATCCACACGGCGCTGAGGAGAAACATCTACCGAGACATGATATAAGATGCCGCCATAAACTATCCTAGTTGTTTCCTCTCGTGGAGAGGCATTTTCTATAGCCCATATTAATACCTGAATAGGGTTTTTACCCGTTCTTAACTCCACTATCTCGAAAGCTCTCTTCACGATGTTTGTTGCCAACATTTTCTTGCCAGCATTTCTTCCCGGTCTCATAAGTTTATTTATTAGCCGCTCAACTATGGGTATAGTAGCTTTTCCAAAACGTCTTTTAGCATGTCTACCTTCGGTATGGGGTACTAGGACTGGTGTTAATGAAATATACCTTTTTAGACTTGGGTCTCTTATTTCAATATCATCTAGACTCCACTTCCCAAATAATTTTACCGGCTTTCCATCAAGAGTTGTCAAAGTTCCGTATTCTTCACTCATAAATAAACACCAACACTTAAACATAGGTTGATTTAAAAAAGTGTTGTTAACCCTTTACGACAGCTAAGGGAATCATTCTGACGATTTTCCTGGCTATACCCACATTATGTGCTACATCAACAACTCTATCAACATCCTTGTAAGCTCCCGGAGCCTCCTCTGCTACAACAGCTAGACTAGCTGCTCTCACAATTATTCCCCTATTTTCCAGCTGAGCCTTTATGGAATGTCCCCTATAGGTTCTCTTAGCCTCTGCACGACTCTTCACCCTACCGGCACCATGGGGAGACGACCCAAACGCTATAACCATAGCTTTTTCAGTACCCACCAAGATATAGCTAGCTGTACCCATAGAGCCCGGTATAAGCACTGGTTGGCCAATACTCTTGTAGTCCTTCGGCACGGCCTCATGACCCGGCGGGAAGCTCCTTGTAGCCCCTTTCCTGTGAACGTAGACTTTTCTCACTCTACCATTAACTCTGTGTTCCTCAAGTTTAGCTATATTGTGTGCTACGTCATAGATTATATGCATATCAAGTTCATCGGCACTCTTTTTGAATACACGCTCAAAACTTTCCCTAACCCAGTGGGTTATTAATTGTCTATTTGTCCACGCAAAATTTGCTGCTGCCTTCATAGCGGAGAAATATGCTTCTGCCTCTCTACTTGTAGCTGGTACCGAGACAAGCTCTCTATCAGGTAATGGCATCTTATACCTCCTAACAGCAACCTCCATAACTTTAAGATAATCACTACATACCTGATGTCCAAGACCTCTACTACCAGTATGAACCATAACCAAGATCTGGCCTTCCTTCTCTATACCAAACACTTTTGCTACATTGAGATCATAAATTTTATCTACCCTCTGGATCTCGAGGAAATGATTACCACTACCTAAAGTACCTAGCTGAGCCCTCCCCCTCCTCTTAGCAGTGTTCGAGACTTTATCTGCATCAGCTCCCTCCATCCCCCCTCTTTCCTCAATATGCTCTGGATCTTCCGACCAACCATAACCCTGCTTTATAGCCCACTCAACCCCCTCTTCAAGTACTCTATCCAGTTCATCTATAGTTAACCTAAGTTTACCCGTACTCCCTAGCCCGGAAGGAATATTCCTAAAAAGAGTTTCAGTTAGTTCTCTCAGTCTAGGTCTAACATCACCCTCCATTAGATTAGTTCTTATAACTCTTACCCCACAGTTAATATCGTATCCTACGCCACCTGGGCTAAGAACACCTTCGTTTGCATCAAATGCCGCTACCCCGCCTATCGGGAAACCATATCCTTGGTGACCATCTGGTAGAACTATAGAGTACTTATATATACCCGGGAGAAAAGCTACATTTGCTGCCTGCTCTAGCGTTAAGTCACCCCTCATTTTTTCTAGCAGAATTTCGTCTGCAAATATCTTAGCTGGAACCCTCATTCCCCTCTTGTATGACTGAGGAATCTCCCAGACATACTTATCAATTCTCTTTAAAGGTGGAACCAAAATCCTCACCCAAGATATGGAGTTAGAGGCTACATTTAATGTTTTTTATAGAAAAACTATAAAATTGTGATATATGTATAAATAATCATGATTAGGGTTATAATTAATCGAATGGCGTTGCCTGAAGACCTCTTTAATCACTTAGAAGACAGCAGATATGGTGACTTAATTAGGAAAGCATACATGGAGTATGAGGAAGATGGGGAATTTTCATTAACACTAGAGGAAGAGGTACCTCTATTTGCAGCTAGGAGAATTCTTTCGCCTAAAATGCTGGAACTTATGGCATTGATAATGAATGAGAAGCTAAGTATCTCTAAATTGGCTGAAAAACTCGGAAGATCTGTATCTAATGTCTATAAAGA
>JALURH010000130.1 GCA_027017025.1 Thermofilaceae archaeon | reverse complement strand
TAAGTTGACAGCATCTGTATAAATAAATAAATAAATGGCTACTACAAACATCAGCTCAAGAAGGTGGATCAATGTTGAACGGTAGCAGTGCACTCGACACCCTTACTATGCTAATTGTCTTAGCAGTTTTCGCATATGTGTCACGGGAGCTAGAAATATATAGGATTATAAACGAAATTGAAAATTATCTTGTGATATTTGGTAATATTAGAAGGAAAGCTATCACTACTACAATCGATGTTTTTAAAAAATTTTCTGGAAAGAACAGTAACGAAAAAAGAATAGAGGAAAAAGTGAAGGAGCTTATTGAAATTTCAATAATTCCCCCAGTCACATTAGATCCTTATGGCATAGTAAAGAAGATGAAACATATATTTTCTGTAGCAGAAAATGTTATAGAAAGAGATATCAAGGAGTTAGCTCCCAGTGCACAGGAAAGGGAGATAAAGAATTTATTGGATCTTGTAGAGGCTACTAGAGCACTTAACTTTATCTACAAAGTTATAGACCATTACTACAGGATAGCCAGGAAATTTAAAAGTCTCTGGCTACTGATGCAACTTAGCGCCCTTTTACCGTTTATCTCAGAAGAGATAAAGGCTTTAGAAGGAGCTATAGATGCATTTACTAAGGGAGTACCTATAGGCGACTCTGCAGGACCATTGGTAGTTTCACTATTCCTGAGAAAATATGATAAAGAACTTAGCACAGTATTCGAGCCAATAAAGGATACCGTTGTCTCTAAATTAAATATACTCGAAAGGAGAATATATCTAGTTAAAGCTAAAGGTCCTGGAGGAACTGTTGGGCATCTGGATGAAGCGATAGAGTGGGTAATAAAGAGAGAGCCTCGGATTTCCTTAATATTAACTATTGATGCTTCACTAAAGCTTGAAGGAGAGGAGACTGGTATGATTACTCACGGTTTTGGTGTAGCTATGGGAGGAACAGGAATAGAGAGATATGGGATTGAAGAAATAGCTACACGACATAAGATACCTTTATACGCTTTACTCATAAAAATGTCCGAAAGCGACTCTCTCTCTGTAATGGATAAGAGAATATATGATGCATGTCTGAAGGCCGTGGATATTGTCGAAAGAATTATATTAACGAAGACTAGAAATGGCGAGAATATAATTGTAGTTGGTGTTGGCAATACTATAGGTGTGCCCCCGTAGTGATGAGAATGAGCACATATGAGAAAATTTTAGAGACGAAGAGAAAATGGGGATATGTATACGCTTTAGCTTTAATAGCTATAACTGTTTTTATAGCTCATTTTCTTTTAATGTATCTAGAAACAAAAAAGGACGAATACCTAAATATAATCTTTCTTCTAGCATTATTAGGTTGCTATATAGGTTATTCACTCTTTAAGATAACTTCATTAAAGATTCCTAGGAAGAGCCTCGTTAGACTTTTAAAATGTGATAAATGCGGATATAGTCTCGAAGACAGTAATATCGAGGATGATTATATATTTAAAACTGTGGGGAAGTGTCCTAAGTGTAACGGGGAAATATATGTTGCAGCTATTTATATTAAGACCTCTGAGAAATAAGATAATCCGTAAAATATATCTAGGAGATCTCTAGAGGTAAAGAGGTTGAGACTATGGCATACATACCCAGAACTCTAGTAATTGGTAGATGTATAAGGTGTGGCAAGAAGATATACAGAGGGGATGAAATGTATAGATGCGCTAATTGCGGTGTCTATTACTGCCCTATTTGCCGTAGAAAAATTTTTGACAAATGCGCTATCTGTCAAACAGAACTTGAAATGTCTTAGATCCACCTTTTTTCCTTATGGCTATTAATGCATATTCCGCTATGGGACATACATCATTACATTTTCCACATGATATACATTTTTCACGCAAAATCTTTATACCACCATGCTCCCTATCCAGCTCTATGGCATCCTGAGGACACCAATTGGAACAACTAAGGCATTCTATGCAATAGAATGCGCGAATAATGGTTTTTAAAAAGCTATCCAACTTATCCTTCTTCCATCCTATGATCTCTATTTCATTTTTATCTTTACTACGTGTAATCTTGATAATAGCATCATTTTTTAATACTATGTAATTATCAGCATATGAAAAATCTCCATATATAGGTAGGAGTAGACCTAACTTTTTAAGAGATAGACTTATCGGATTAGAGGCGATTTCTACTCTAATTTTCCTAGAATCTTCCTCATTTTTAATATTTAAATCAACTCCTCTCTTTTCGTTATACATCTCATATACATTTTTCCTTAAAATCTTACGTATGTGACCAGGTAAAGAGAGCCACCTCCATAAACCCAGCTTAGTCCACTGGACAGGATAGTTATGTTTTGAGGAAAAATATTTGAGAAAATATTCCCATCTTGACCATTGATATGGTATAACATTTTTTACGAGTTCAAATTCTCCCATTTCTGAAGCAGGACATAACCAGCAGCCTAATCTATCGAATCCTTCATAATAGAGGGGACTAGGTATAAGTTTTCTCCAAATTATATACAGCCATATATCGAGTGCACTCCAATTTTGTATTGGTGATGCTGCAATTACTTTAGGTAACCATCTATTCTTCCATATGCGGGGAGATGTAGCTCTAGTTGCTGATTCAAATTTTCTCTGACCAACAAAGCTTAGTAATCCGCTAGGAAATACATCCTTTATTTTCCTAGCAAGGGGTGCCAATTTAGCTACCTTACAGCACCATCTGTAATCTCTAGCTGGCGGACCTAATATATTTGCACCTTTCCAGAAAACTCTTGGGGCATCTGCAATTATCAGGTCTATTCCTTCTCTGGAGGCAAAATCCTCTACATATTTTATTGTTTGAGGAAACTCTATACCAGTATTGTTGAATAATATAGGTACGGGTCCTATGGCTTTTTTTACTAAGTAATATGTAACAAGGCTATCTTTTCCTCCAGAGAAAGAGACGACTACTGGTAGTCTGATCTCTTTAACAGTTTTTTTTATGAACTCCAGGGCTTCCCTCTCTATTCTGTCTAAATGCTTTATATTAGCCTTTACAGCATCAAATAGGCTTGGATCTTTCTCAAGAAAACTATATGGTTTTCTTCTCCAAGCCTTTAATACTATTATTCTCCCCCTCTCATTTAATCTGCCAATTCCTAAATATTCACCATTACTGGATGATATTGCTATATATTCTCTGCTACTTCTTTCTGGAAGATTTGCTTCTCTTATTTTGTTAGTATGTATTTCGTATAATCTGCTGATTCTAGGGAGTGACGTTATGGCATAAAATCCTACTCTCTTTCTAATCATCTCATTAACTGTTATATACAGGGGTTTGAACCTCCACACACCATACTCTAGATCGTAAACACGTTGTCCAATTACCTGTCCATCAACAATTATTTCTTCAGCTAGATCAGGATATTGTATTTTGTTTAATAATGTAATTTTTCGCTTAGGTACGAAGTCTATACTAGTAGTTTTAAAGTAGTTGCTAATTAAGTTCCATACTCTTTTATAATCCTTACCTATAGCTGGCCTTAGGTCGCTGGGCGGGGTAGCATATACTTTTAACACTGTACACTTGCACAAGTTTTCATCAAGTAGTGGTAAGTTCCTACAACTGCACCAATAAATTTTTGCGGAGATATTTTTTAGGATACTCACAACTTTCTTCATAATTTAACCTAATATTACGGGATTCACATTATAGCTTAGTTATTATATATTTTATGGCTCAGCTCAAGGGCCCAGTTCTTCATTACTCAGTGGTCGAAACCTTCTTCATAGCCGAGTAATTAAGTTTTAACTTCTTTTTAAGCAATACTAAAATATTGGGGTATTACTCTTGTACAACAAAGGGACTACCGATGCCTAGCTGGAAGATAGTCATGGGTATATCGGTTCTTATAGCTATTATGACTTACACTGGTTTTAATCTAGTATTGACAATATATATATTGATAATC
>JALURH010000129.1 GCA_027017025.1 Thermofilaceae archaeon | reverse complement strand
GCTGTCTCATCTGTAGCGGCATGCCCGCCTTCTTTACTAAAGTATTTCTTGTTTAACCCCCTTTCTCTAGCGAGAACCCACCAATCAATTATCAATACTGGAACCCTATGTTCAAGCCATAATCTTCTACCAGCATTCTCTAAAGCACTTTCCTGCTCGCTCCCACCGTGCCCGTTAAGTATAACTGCCTCTCTGAAACCATGCCAAGCCATACTGCTAAGTACCTCGTAGACCAGGTTTTCAAGAGTACTAGGCTCTATTCTGATGGATCCTGGGTAGCCATGGAGGCTTTTTGTAACCCCATAATACACGGTGGGTAATACGACAGCCCAAGTCTTTGCAGCAACTCTCTCAGCTATAACCTCAGGTATGAAAGCGTCGGTACCCAGAGGTAGATGTGTTCCATGGGGCTCTATAGTACCTACAGGTAGTATAACTCTCCTAAAGCCTCTCTTAAGTAGCTCCCTCACTTCCAGCCAGCTTATTCTACCTAGATGCATTTTCCCACCATTTTATATTAACCTTAAAGTAACATGTTTCCTATAAAGATTAACTTAAAAGGGGGCTAGATTAGTTTTTCAAATAACAGCTCTAGCTTAGTTTTCCCCTTAAAATTCTAGTGACTACAACATGCAGCCTGCTTCAGCTACAGCAGCTTTAAGTGAAAGTTTAACAGCTTCTTGACTAAACCTAATCACATCGGGGAAATATCCCTCACTATACGCTAGCTCTGCACTCTTAATCCTTATCTCAGCTCTCCTCAAGTAATCCTTAGCTAACTCTACCATCCTCATAGCTCCACATCCCCTATTTTATCCGGGAGTATCCAGTACCAGCTACCATCAGGCTCCAGAACCTTCATAGCTCCAATCTCCTTTAGCTTCCCCCGAAGCTTCCCAAACTTCTTAGCCATAAAGTTCCCTCTATCGAAGATCACTATACCTTCATCAACTATATCGAGGTAAAATGGTTGTGTTACTTCAGCTTCCTCAGGGGTAATAAGCAGTATATTTGGTGTTGCATACACCCCCTTTTCCCTCCAGAGCCACTGAATTAACTGGTCCAGTTGATAGCAGTAGACCACTCTACCAATTACCTTAACCCGCTCGCTATATTTCTCAGGTAGATCCTCTACTACAACAAGTAGGTCGATATCGCTTTCATCCTTAGCTGATCCTCTAGCCAGAGAACCAAAAAGAACTATTGACCATAGCTTTGGGCCAAACTCTTCTACTAGCCTAGCTACAATAAACTCTAGTACTGGAAGCCTATCTCTCTGTTTAACCTTACTTCTCCACCTAAATCCCGAAGCCTCCATTAAAGCTACTATCGGGGGTATAGCTCTATAAACGCCTCTCTCTAAGCGCTCCAGCCAGCCATAGGAGCACATTCTAGCTAGTAGAATAGAGATAGGATATTTCTTTGCTTCAAGAGTTAAAGCAGCATCCCTCGTAGTGAAAGGCAGGTACCCGAAGGAAAAAATTATCTTAGAATATATTTTAGCCAGCCAATTAGGGAGCACTCTACCCATACAGGATTATGTCAAATAACCTTATTATTAATATTTCCTAGATAGGTTAATTTTCTATCTCAGTAACTATAGGTAATTCCTCGACCCAGAGCTAGTAGAATTAGATTTCCTTAACTTCAATAAATCTCCCCTCCTCGAGTGATTCATATACAGCGTCCATTACAGCATTCACTTTTGCCCCATCCCTGAAGTTAGGGGAATACTCCCTATCTTCCTCCACAGCCTTCAAGAAATAGTATAACTGTAGGGTGAAACTCTCAACCCAGCCGATAGTGTGGCCAGCTGGCCAAAAATATTTATAGAATGGGTGCTCACCCTCGGTGACAAGTATTCTCTTAAAGCCTTCTACCTCTGGTGGAGCCCGTGTATAAACCCATAGCTCATTCAGCCTCTCCATATCAAAGTACAATGCACCCTCTTCACCATATATCTCGAATGTAAAGTAGTTCTTTCTCCCAAGGGAGAACCTGCTAACCTCTACTGTCCCTATAGCTCTATTCTCCATCTCCACTAGAATAGTTATAACGTCTTCAACATCGACTTTCTCCCTAGCACCATCTTCCCCAAACCTCTCCCCTAGGGCGATTCTAGACCTACCTAAGACCCTGCTGAAATCGCCTATAAGGAACCTTATCATATCTATTACATGTGACCCCTGGTCGCCTAGAACACCGTAGCCAGCTAATTTACGTTTAAACCTCCAGGTCATAACTCTGCTACGGCTAGCCCAGTCCTGGTGATAAGCAAACCTGAAATGCGATACTTTACCAATAACCCCATCCTCTATAAGTTTCTTAGCTAACCTTATGCTTGGAAACCACCTTTTATTAAAGATAACTCCATGTATAACGCCAGCTTTCTCAACAGCCCTAACCATATCTAATGCCTCCTCTAGGTTCCTGGCTAGCGGTTTTTCACAGATAATGGGTTTACCCTCCTCCGCCGCTGATACAGAAGGATCGTGGTGCAGGAAATTTGGTAGAGAATTATCTACAACCTCAACTCCATTATCTTTAATAAGTTCTAGCCAATCAGTGTAGTACTTTAAGTAGCCATATTTTTCTGCTACATCCCTTGTCTTCCCGGGGGATCTACCGTATATCGCTATAAGCCTCGGATTTATATCCCCCATATAGATAGGTATGCTCCTATATGCCTGTGTATGTGCTTTACCCATAAAACCCGTGCCTAGGAGACCTATGCCTAGTGTCTTCATCAATATATAGAATCTTGTGTAGGGTTATAAAAGAGCGATCCTAGGGTAGATCATATATCGTCTGTATATCTGCGTTAGGATCCCTACTATCTGGTGATACATTAACTTCAACCATATTTACGGGCGTAGGTGGATGATATGAACGTATAATCCTATCTAGATGTGAAAATGTTCCCCCAGTTATCTTTACTCTAGCCATCTTAACTGGACCCTTGAATACAACCTCCCTCCAATGCTTATCTGTAATTAACCAATCTACCACCTGAGTATCAGGATTTATCCACAACTCTATCCTCTCGGCGTCAGGTACCTCATCAAATATATTCTTATTTAGCCAGAATAGCCATACTCTTATAACCCAGTACCACCTCTTCCTGCCCTCCAGGTCTAGAGCCTTCCCTACAAAGAGGTCATTCTTAATTTTAATAGCGAATATGTGTCTAATACCACTACCTATATCCCCCGAGATCGTAGCTACTTCTCTCTCGTCAAAATATATGTGGACGCGTGGGAGAACCTGCCAAACATATGTCTTAATCTCTGGAACACCATAATTCTCCACTATTTCCTTAATCTCATCCACTAACTCCTCCCGAAGAACAGGTTTATACCTAGGTCGATAAATATATCCCCTAAAGTTGAAGGAGGAAATATTTACTGGAACCTTAACTGTACCAAAAATCTCCCTCTTATTGTGTATATATAGGGGGAGGATAAGCCTGAGTTTCTGCCTAAGTGGGTAACATAGGAAAAAGTAAGCTACAACACTTTCCCCAGGCTCAATAACATCCCTATCGCCTGGTAACATGAGTAGATAACCATCTATGTGTCCACCTCCCCACATTACTTCAAGCTTATTAATTAAACCCCTAACTAGATCCCTATCGTAGAATACTCTTGGGGGAGAAACATAAATCTTCTTGAAACTTTTCCCGGATTTATTAGTTATCCTCAGTTTTAGCGTTGAAACCCTATTAGGCAGGATTACGTTTGAGTTATCTTCAATGTTTACGTCAAAGTATCTAGATTCAACAGACATATCTGAGTTTTCCACCATACCCAAGCTTTTTGCCGATAAATGGGGTTATATACTTAACTACTGAAAAGAAATAAAAATTTCGGAACCTTAAAAGAGAAACATCATACAAATGCTATGTTTAACGGGTGTATTTACTTTTTAATTTGCAAAACTACTATGTATCGGTTAATTTTTGA
>JALURH010000128.1:3343-4009 GCA_027017025.1 Thermofilaceae archaeon | reverse complement strand
GTATCGGTAGGAAGCCTGAAAGCAATATTATCGGAGGTGTGAGAGCTATTCTGAGGTCCATACCGAAGACTGGTATACGGATAAACAGGTGTATTATATAGGATATAGCTAAACCCAAGAATGACCCAATAGCCGATATGATTACAGCCTCTAGGAGAAACAGTAACAATATATTTAGCTTAGTGTAGCCGAGGGCCTTTAGTATACCTATCTCCTTTGTTCTCTGCACAACACTTATAGTCATACTATCGAAAATCCATAAAGCAGTTATGCCCATACCTACAGCCGATATTAGGGAAAGAATTGTCTGGAGAGAGGATATAAAGATTTCAACCTGCTTTACCATAGCTACTGGCGATATAACTCTAGCATCTGGTGGTGCTAACGCTCTCACTTCTTGGGTAATTTGATCGGCGAGATTAGCGTCTTCTAAAACTACTACCGCTAGAGCATAAACTCTCCTCCTCTCTATGTAGGTGAAGAAAGCCTCAGGGTGCATAAATATAGCGTTATCGGGGTTAATACCCATTCTGAAGCCTGCAGTTGGCTTAGCTAACCCAATAGCGAAAAGAGTTATATCCTTAACCTTTGATTGAGAGCTACCTACACCCAGGACTCTTACCGAGAGAGTTGAGCCTACATCCTTTATTTTCTCACCTGTCTGTT
>JALURH010000128.1:0-3333 GCA_027017025.1 Thermofilaceae archaeon | reverse complement strand
CCCCTCCTCTATGAGATCCTCTAGACTGGAGATACCTAAGTACTGTGGGAGCCATTTAGGGTCTATCGCTATAATAACAGTATTCCGCATACCTGATTTATCTCGAATCCTAGCATTCTTGATACCAACACCAAATACCGATTTCACACCATCGACCCTCGAGAAGAAAGCGAGATCTGTATCTGTTATCCCTGAATTGCTAATAACGAATATAGAGTTTGCCGCTAGAGTTTTCTGTATCTCTACAATAAATGCCTGCTGGAAGGACTCACCTATACCGAGTGCTAGGGAAAGAGCTACAACAGCTATAGTTACACCAACTATAGCGCCTATAGCTCTACCCTTTTTCTCCTTTATACTAGTGAATGCAAGATAAATGTAATCGCTAGCTCTCATAACTTCTTTCCCTACGTTTATGCCTCAACAAGTAGGCTGCGACAAGGATTATTGCTAGAATTATAGCGCCAGTAACTATGTACTGATAGAACCCCATTCCCTGTCCCTCTCTCTGTTCTTCTCCAGTACTCTTCTCATAGCTTCTAAAGGTTATAGAACGGGTAGTGTTCCAATTTAGGCCATAAGCATCCTTAAAGGTAACAATAAACTTGACATCATGTTTACCTTCCTCTAGGACCTTAAAGGAAAATGGGATACTAGTAGGTACCTGTGGTTGCAGCTGACCAATAAAGTAGTAGGTGGAGCGCTGAGCCCTTAAGCCCTTTGACGACTGTACAGTTACATTAACCGAATATAGTGGTTGAAGACCGAGATTCATTATATTTATGGAGATAATCACTGATTCACCTACGACCGGCTTAGAGGGGGCTAACTCTATAGATGTTATAGCTAATTGAGCCTGTTGTACTACAAAGATGCTTGCTGTGTCTCTTATAGAAACTGTTGAACCACTATCTGTTTCGTAAATCAACGTATATAGTATATTTAATACACCACTTGAGGATGCTGGTACCTCAACTAGTATATTAACATCCTTTGAAGATTTAGCTGGTACCTCACCTACGTTTATTACTTGGGGACTAATAACGAGCTGGGATCCTGTAGAAGCTGATAGGTAGAGGATAGTGTTGTGGAGAGTGTTTGAACCGAGGTTCATTATATGTAAAGTAACTTTATTTGTAGACCCCGAGTACAGCTTATGGGGGCTTGCAGAAATAACTATTGAACTACTACTTAATACTGGTAGATTAACCTGTATCCTCTCTACATTATTTCTTCCACACTCATCTACATAATCAAGAGTAACTTGAAGATTAACTTGGGTAGCCTGAGGCATTATATCTAGGTTTATTATTTTTTCTTCCCCAGCTTCCAGATTCTTTAAGGCAATTTTGATAGGTCTAGCTGAGCCTAAAATAGCTCCACCTGTAACCTCTATTACCGCATCGAGATCAATGATATTGGTGGCCCCTCCATTTACGATTTTCAGTTTCACGTTATTACTTGTACCACTATATAATGTCTCTGGGGAAACGAGGATAGAGATTCTGGGAGGACTACAATATTCTACTGAGAAAGATATGCTCTTCGTACCTCCAACCTCCCGTAGTTCCTCCGTGCTAGCCTTCCATAAAGCCTTGTAACGTATTATCAGCTCTGCGGGGCATATTCGCTCAATCCTGGTTGTATTGATTGTATACGTTAATACTTTAGGGGTACCGGGGTTCCACGAACCTATAGTAATAGGTTGTTTCTCTAGAATCTCAGCATTACACCTAAGCTTTAGGAAAGCCTCCGTGTCTAGGAGAGTGTGGGAACCATAGTAAGCCACCTGTAGACTTAGAATAGATATACCTTCTCTAGATTCTGGTAGCCTTACCCACTCCGTAGAGTCTATAACGAAATACGTGACGGGAGGGGATATTTTTGGTCCGCTAACTGGAGGCAATGGTTGGGTATTAGCTATATATGGTAAAGCTAGTAGGACGAGAAAAGCTATAAGGTATATTTTCTTATACATTATTTCTCCCCAGAGATCCTAGCTAAGGTCTCTGCTATATTCTGGAGTCTTAACTTAAGGTCTTTGGAAAGGGTTCCTCCCTCACCTACGTAGTCCTCCAAGTAGTTTATATAGGCCTCTAGGATAGTTACTACATCATCTATGTCTCTCGCTGGCATAAATATAGAGAATTCTTTAGCTATCTCCATGCCCCGAGTACTCAGTTTATAGACTTTTCTACCATCAATTTTTTCACTTATAACTAATCCATCCTTTTCTAATGCCCTTAGTAGAGGATATATTGTTCCCGGAGAGGGTCTCCATATCCCCATGCTCAGTTTCTCTACCTCTCTAATTATATCCATACCAGTCATAGGTTTCTTCCTGAGGAGAAGCATCACCAAGTACCTTAGAGGTCCTCTTCTCATGAAGGCTAAATGAAGCATGTCTATCGATTTTCGATATCGATATCCGATATATAAGCTTATCTTAACTATGAACTATCCGTAATAGAAAAATAGAATTAATGGTTGCTGAATATAATCAAATAATTTAGATATTAAAGCTATATGACCGAAAATTTATATTTGATACTAAGCGGAACTATATTATGCTTAAGCTATTTGATAATGGGATACATAGGGTTCTAGTTTTTAGAGATCTAACTCCTAAGGGGATTGTTCAAACAAATCAGTGCTTAATTATTGAGAAAGACAAAGGTGTATTAATTGATCCGGGTGGAAGAGTAACGTTTAAAGCACTAATATCTAAGCTTAGTGGAGAGTTCCCTATCACTAGAATAGAGTATATTCTATTTACCCACCAAGATCCTGATGTAATAGGAGCCGTAGCTTCTTGGAAGATAGCTATACCTAGAACTAAGATAGTGTTGCCGAGTGTATGGATGAGGTTCCTACCCCACATGTTTCCTCCAGATAAAGGCATCGAGGAAGATATAGTGCCTATAGATGATAGTGGAGCAAATATAAAACTATATGAGACTACACTAAAAATCATTCCATCCCATTTCCTACATTCCCCGGGGAACTTTAGCGTATACGATCCAGTATCGAAAATATTGTTTAGCGGCGATATAGGTGCTTCACTTATCCCATCAGGCCAAGACTATGATTTCGTCGAAGACTTTGATGCTCACGTTAAGTATATGGAGAGTTTCCATAAACGATACATGGCTTCTAACAAAGCCTGTAGAAAATGGGTTGAAGAAATTAAAGATATAGATGTAGAGATTATCGTCCCCCAACATGGTGCAGTACTAAAGGGGAGAGATATCGTAGAGAGGTTTCTGGAATGGCTCTCTAACCTTAAGTGTGGCGTAGATCTTCTCCAGTAGTTACAATATATAAGATATAATT
>JALURH010000127.1 GCA_027017025.1 Thermofilaceae archaeon | reverse complement strand
CTCCCTCCATAAAGAATTATTATCACTATTACTGGAAACGCTACCTAGATATTAAACTCCCCATATTACTATAAGGTATTCACAAATATGGGAAAAGATTGGAAACCTAACCAGAAATAGTGCGCTAAGATAAAATAGCCTAGTATTTTCTAGCTTGCTCTACGCTGTTATTCATCACTTACCCCTCGCTGGGGCACCAGCCCTAACCTTCCTGAAAAGTATGGGTGCTTCCCTTACCCGGAACTCCCTGAAAGCACCGAACTCCAGTTTATCCACCTCTACTATCTCGAAGCCAAAGGAGTTTGCGACTTTCCTAGTTACAGAGGGCATTACAGGGTTAAGCAGGTTAGTAGCTACTCTGATTGCTTCAATAGCATTATAGAGAATCGGTTCCGGGTCCTCAGCCTCCCAAGGCTTAGTCTTGTTTAGGTAAGCGTTGGTTGTCCTCAGGAGATCAAAGGTTTTAACAAGGCTCTCACTTATCTTGTAATCATCCATTAGCTTTGATACTTCTCCAATAATTTCCTCAGCTTTCCCACATAATTCTTCGTCTAATTCCCTCCTCCCGACTAAACCCCCAAGCTTCCTGAGGGAGAGTATACCTACTCTCCTCACAAGGTTCCCGTAGGTATCTGCGAGCTCCCCATTATACATATTGTCCAGCAACTCTAAATCAAATTCCACATCCTTCTCGAGATTAAGTAGCCTCATCAGGAGATACCTTACCGAGTCTGCGGAGTAGTACCTATCAACCATGTCGTCTATCATCACCACGTTGCCTACACTCTTACCCATCTTGAGACCCCTATTGATTATAAAGGCGTGGACGAGAACCCTCCTAGGCGGAGGTACGTCAAGCATGAGGAGAACAGCGAACCATATAGCGGTGTGGAACCAGAGAATATCTTTACCTATAATGTGGTGAACCACAGACCAGTATCTCCCGAAACCCTCATCCTCCCCATATCCAATCCCAGTTAGATAGTTTAGTAAAGCATCTATCCACACATAAACCACATACCTATCGTCGAAGGGGAGCTCAACCCCCCAATAGACCCTATCCTTCGGTCTAGCTATTGAGAGATCCCTAAGCCCCTCTTTCTCAAGTTTAGAAGCTATTTCCCTAGCATAGGTTCTCGGATAAATAATATCCGTATCCTTCACTAGCTTCAATACCTTATCCTGATAGGCTGAAAGCTTAAGGAAATAGGTTTCCTCCTCAACCCACTCCAGCTCCCTCCTATGTATAGGGCATATCTTCTTCCCCTCCTTTTCCTCATACTCCCCCTCACTATAGAATTTCTCGCAACTAGAACAGTACCAGCCCCTATAGACCCCCCTATATATCAGCCCCCTAGAGTATAATTTCTCCAGCGCCCTCCTAACTACCTCCTCATGATCCCTATCCGTAGTACGTATAAACCTATTGTAACTTATCTCCAGTAGCCTCCAGTACTTCTTAAACTCCGGAACCATTAAGTCAACAAACTCTTTAGGCTTAACCCCCTTCTTCTCAGCCGCTCTCTGTAGCTTCAACCCATGCTCGTCCGTACCTGTCAGGAAGAAAACATCATCCCCCCTAAGCCTACGCCACCTAGCTAGTACGTCTGCAAGCACAGTTGTGTAGGCATGCCCTATATGCGGTATATCGTTTGGATAGTATATCGGTGTTGTAACGTAAAATACTCCCCTCATAGCCATACTCACACAATATAGGGGGAACATACATATTACTCTAACTACAGCATATATATCCAAGTTAATGAACGCCAGTAATATTTTGTATTAAGCATAAGTCCATGCTAGCTTGTTTCCAGAATGGAAATAAAAATCCTTAACACCTATACTTACAGTTAGACATAGTATGCTTGTTGAAATAGTATTTATTGTAACAATAGTATCTGAGATACTACTCATAGCCTTAATACTAGTATCTATTCTCTCCCCTAGACATAGAGTGTGGCCTCCTCCCGGCAAAAGAAGCTGGCAGTACGTAGCCATATGGCTCCTAACTTTTATGTCTGTAGCAGGTATAGTGGCTCTAGCTATCCTCGACTGGGATAGCTTCATTATAAAGCACTGGGTAAGGTACTATGTGGGAGGAGCCCTATTTATTGTAGGCAATGTTTTCGCACTATGGGGTTTAAAAACTCTAGGCACAAGGGCCTCTAGTGGACTTGAGTATAGGCTTGTAACAAATGGCCCATACAGGTACTCTAGGAACCCCCAGTACGTAGGGGACATTGTGGTGCTTCTCGGAGCTATACTGATAGCAAACTCTCTTTATACGACGATAGCATGTATATTAGCGATTATTGCATTCCTAATTACGCCTTTCGCTGAGGAACCTTGGCTGAGGGAGAAATACGGGGATGAGTACATCAAGTACTGTGAGAAGACTCCAAGGTACCTTGGGTGGGTAAAAAGAGGCTCATGAGCCCTAAACCCAACTATAGAGCCCTCCACCTAGATAAGTACTCTACCCCAGTTAACACTAAGTCTATATTTTTCTTCCAACTATGTAGCCATACCCAATATAGTCTTTATACTCCCTGAAGATCCCCATATATTCCCACATTGCTCTAAGTATATCGGGGCGTAGCAGAAGTTTACAAGCCATTTTCGCCATCCCCCTGAGCCCTAGCTCTCTAATAAAAGTCTTCCCTATATCAGGTATCTCGTCGGTGAAGTCAACAGCTTTAACACCAACTAGCCCCATTTCCTTGAAGAATTTCCTCCACTCCTCGATGGTCATTGTTTTAAAACCTCCCCAGACCTCATATACCTTCTTCACCAACTCCTCTGGTGGGTGTTTCCTCCATATCATCTCTAAGTCACCTACGTATCCACCAGGCTTTAGGACGCGAATAAACTCTCGGAAAGCTTTCTCCTTGTCCAGGAGAACGGTTGTACACTCAGCTATAACTATGTCGAAGCTTTCGTCTCTAAAGGGTAGGCTATGTGCATCGATGATCTCGAAACAAACCTTCTCCCCGAGACCTCTTTTCTCCGCTAACTCTCTTGCATAACTAATCATCCTCTCGGAGACATCTACTCCAATAACCCTACAGCCATATTTCCGAGCTAGGTAGCAGGTTGTTACACCCTTACCGCAGCCTACATCTAGAATACTTTTACCCTCCCCTACCTTACACACCCTAGCCATCTCATCTGTTTTCTCTAAGCCGCCGGGATGTAAGGTATCTAGCCCACAAGAATACATAAATTCATCGATATCAGCTATATTACCCATCTTTATCCCTCTACCCTCTATAGATTCTTTCCCCACATATTACCATGTAGCTATAATATTATTTAGGAGCCGATTTCATTGCTCTAAACCTTCCTGGAACAACTCTATAAATACCCATAGTTCCGCAGTATTCCAATACCCTTAAGATACCCAGCTTTATTGACTGAGCAATCTCAGAAGAGAAGTAAATAAGTACCTAGTGAACCTAGATAAGTCTAGCGACTCTAGTTCGTGAAAACAATACTCTATATCAAAACAATTCATGCATTAATGTAGGTAAATCCATTTGTAGGGTAGAAACATTAGATTGTGACTTTTTGTATCAAATTATATCTTTTTATGTTGTGAGGCTTATAGATGTTCTTGTATATATTCTATTTGAATCTTGAAGCCAATGAATAAGTGAGGCTAATGAATCCATGGATAAATCCCCTATTACCTGAGGGGAGCTCTGCTCCCGTAGGGTGGTGGGGGATGAAGATAGCCGTAATGAACCCAACCATACCAGAAACAATTTAACACTGAAGACACGGTTAGGGAGAACGGTAGTGTTTCCTGCAAATACATAGTAGTTGTAGCATCTAGGTGTATAAGAAAATCGAACCTGGGTTTTACCCAGCTCCTAGAAGAAAAAAAGTTATTTAGGAATTTAGGGTTTTTCCTCGCCTACTGCTATTATTACGCCCCTCATTAACCCGTGCATTGGGCTACACGTAACTCCGCAGTAGAACTCATATATACCTGGCTCCTCTATAACT
>JALURH010000126.1 GCA_027017025.1 Thermofilaceae archaeon | reverse complement strand
GTACATAAATACTGCTAAGAATATTTATGATAACCTAAAGAGGAAAGGATTTAAGGCAGAGATAATTACAGGTCAAACACCAATCGTCAGAAGAAACCGTATATTTAGAGATTTCATTCATGGGAGAATAAACATACTGGTTTCCACTACAGTGTTGGACGAGGGAATAACAGTACCTGATGCGGAGGTAGCCATAATATATGAAAACTCTGGTGAGGGAAGACAATTGATCCAGAGAATAGGGAGGGTCTTAGGGTATAGACCAGGGAAAACAGCAAAGGTCTTTGAGATAGTCGACCTAAGTAATCCGCGGGAAAAGTCAGCTTATAGAAGACGAATGTGGGTAAGGGATCTCTATAGAGTGAAGAATCTTGAAAAGTATATTGAGATGGCGAAAAGTGGTAATGCGGGTTCAAGAGTGTATCAAACTAGGATTGACACACATTTTTAGAGCTAGGAAAAATTAAATATATTGTCTTAATGCATAGGTTGTGGTTGGTAATGTATGAGTAGTAGAGGACGCGTACGGGATAAATGGGCACAGAAAAAATGGTTTACAGTACTTGCGCCAAGCGCGTTCGGATATGCAGAAATAGGTATGATTCCAGCAAACGACGAGGAAAGCATTATTGGAAGAACTGTTGAAATAAGTTTCTATGATATTAGCAAAGATATTTCTCAATTGCAGATTAAATTAAAGTTTCAAATTGTCAGAGTTGAGGATAGTGTAGTATATACTCAGCTCAAGCTGTATGAGTTAACTAGAGATTATATTCGAAGTTTAGTGCGACGTGGTACTTCTAGGGTAGACGCAATAAAGGACGTGATTACTAGGGATGGTGTAAGGCTTCGTGTAATGGCAATGGCTGTCACAAAAAACAGGGTAAAAACTTCTCAGAGAAAGGCTATTAGAAAGATAATGTTCGAATTAGTGGAGAGGAGGGCCTCAGAGCTAACTTTTGATGAATTTATACAGCAGGTTGTCTTAGGAAACCTAGCTACTGAAATAGAAATCAGAGCGAAGAAAATATATCCATTAAAGAAGGCCGAGATTCGAAAAATTAAGGTATTAACGCCTACATATGAGATACCGCTGAAACTACCTTCGGGACAGAAAGCTACTGTCTAAATAGCTCTAGGGAGAGTATATTCAATATCTCTTTGACGACTTTTTGCCTAAGCCTAGTAGAAGATTCTTCGGGAAGATTAAATCCTGCTGCTGCTGCATGTCCTCCACCATATCCCCCTATCTTTAATGCTAATTTTTTCATAATTCTCTCTGCGGTTACATTTTCTTCAATGAGGGAAGGAGCTACACGCATACTTATACGAAGACTTTTTTTCCCACCCACTACGATCGCTATGTCCGCTCCAGCTGAGATGAGCAATCTAGCAACAGAGGCTTCATAGGCACTTACTTCAGTAATAGCAACTATATATTTCCCTATCCTAATTATGTGTGCTCTCTGTATACCTTTCAACCTAGCGATTTTTTCCGAGATATCACGTTTTTCTTCGAGTAATTTTTGAGCTAAAGAGTAATTCCCTCCTTTTTCTAGAAAGAATGATGCTACTTTAAGTGCCGTGGGAGTGGCGATAGCAAATTTCTTACTATCAAATAGTATACCTGCTAAAGCTAAGGTACATAACTCCCTGCTAGGAGTAATATTTAGCCTCATTAATGCATCACCGATCAAAACAGTTGTTGCTACCTCATTTTTTACATAGCTATAACTAGCGTTCTCTAATAGATCACCTTTAGTCGAGTGATGATCAATGAGAAGAAGTCTGTCAAAGTTCTCTTTAACTACTCTAGATAAATCACCTAGCTGTATACTATTAACTGCATCTACTACAACGTAGAAATCGTAATAACTATAGTCCTCCTTATTTTCTTTAGTCTTTAGAGAAAGTCTTTCCAGTATCCTCTTAGATAATGAACTAATCCCTTCTGGAAATACTTGATAAGTTCTGCAGTTACATATTTTATCGAATATTAAGACTGAAAGGAAGCTGCTTGCCAAAGCATCTGGATCAGCATTTACATGAGAAATTACTAGAATACTTCTAGGATAGTACTGTTTGCAAATTTTCTTAATTATTTTCTCTAACATTTCCAGCCTTAATTTCCTTTGTTGCTCTATTATAGTAATAGCTATCTATTTCTTTAAAGGCTTCATTAAGTGATTTTTCTATAATATCTTGTAAAGTTCCCCTATCAACAAATCTTGAAGATACCTCTACATCTACATCAATTACATAGGGCCAGTCTTCGGTAACTTCAACACGAATATCCATAGTATCCTCTAGTTTAAAGAATGACCTAATTTTTTCCTCAATTTTACTAGCTATTAGAAGGGAAAATTCCTCCAGTTCCTTTCTCGAAAGTTTTCTAACCTGCAGTTTCTGGAGCACCTCTAGTAACACCCAGCTGTCTTTCTAGACTTTTTAATCTATCCCTCAACAATTTCTCACGCCTTTCCAGTTCATTTAGTTTAATATTTAATATCTCCTTTTCATCATTAAGTTCTCTAGTGATATTCGCCTTAGATACTCTAAGAAGGATATTACCTAAAGCTCTATAGACGTTTTCATCACTAGTTTTATCTAATTCTTTCAGGGCTTTTTCTATCTCAATTATCCTTGACTTTATTTGCTGTATGTTTAATAGGATGGCCCTTAACTCTTCCAAGGTTCTCTCATATCTCCTTGCAGTTTCGGCACTAGCCACGATTTCTCACCTATAGCTGTAAGCTAAACTATCAACATGTTCTGTAACTATTTAATGTTTCTTCTACTTCAATAAGCATTGAAATAAAGCGGAGAAAACTATTTAATGCAGCCCTAAAACTTGTTCTATCCTTACTATCTATTATTATTTCGATAGAATTTTTCTTATATAGGATCTTGCTACGAGATCTGTATGATGGTGGAGAGAAGGTCTCTGGCTCTATAGATTCAAAAAACATTTTGGCCGTAGAGCTAGACAATGAGTATAGAGTTATTTTAGCTCTTAGATTATATTTTCTCTGTTTTAAGCTCACGGTACACTACCTTTTTTATCAAAAGCTTTAAACCGAGATCCTTGCCCTTTTCAATAAACTTTATCACATAAATTAAATCTTTAGTTTGAGCACTTTCAACAAGTAGTATCCTATGAAAACCATAATTTGTTTCTTCCCCCAGAATACCTACAAAAGGTATATTTAATGCGCTAGCTAATTCTTGTGCGAAACCCTCGGCACCTTTATCTAACGAGAAAATAGGAACAATAGATGTAGGACGGTTGATCTTAATACCGGAATCTCTTGCGAATTTCACTCCCTTTAGAAATAAAATCAGTGGGTAGAATCTTAAATTAGGCCTCGATGTATCTATGAACACTATTCGTCCAGGGTTACCATAGAGTCCTCTACAAATTATTACTATTCTGGAGGCTCCACGAGTTTTTGAAAATAAGAATAATTCCTGAAGATTCATTCTTCCCCTATTTACCTTTTTAGCGGAGAAGAGAGCGTTACTTAACTCTTTAGCTAGTGTGCGGACAGGAGGTGTTGCATGTCTCGACGTTGTTACTATGATCTTTGGCATTACCTACCCTATCCAAAGAACACAATCTTATAAACCCTATTTTTTAGTGCCGGGATTCGAACCCGGGGTATTTTCTTGTTGCATGTTATAGTGCTTCTTTGTGTGGTTTTATCCTTGTCTTCCTGGGTCTTGGGTCTCCCTGCCTAACTAGCAGTGCGTTGCCCTTAACGCTGTAGAATAGGTGTTCCCGCTCGCCCCCGGGTTAGGCCGTAGAGCCTCTGCAGAACATCAACATATGGCTTACTACCACTCAACAGCACCAAGCCCGCAAGCTGGAACCTAGTCATCAAGTACTTCAAGAGCCACAAACAACAGGTCAGAAAACTGATAGAAAAACTAGGGCCAAGAGCACTAGGAGCACAGCCAAAGCCTACACAGCTAGCCTCAGCACCCTAGCCCCAAGTTGGCCCCCCAGCTATTTGCTCGGGGGCTGCCCCTACGCTGGGGGAGTGGGGGTGTGTGAGG
>JALURH010000125.1 GCA_027017025.1 Thermofilaceae archaeon | reverse complement strand
TTCTCCTCCTCCTCTTAAGGTAGTTCTTCCTCCAAGATTTTAGAATTGAGTAGGCGACCTTGATCGCTGAATCAACGTAGTGTGCCGCATAGCTCCACTCCCTAAGTAGCTCGTTCCTCAAATACCTCTTAAACTCCCTTGTCTTCGGGGTAGCTGGAATCAATCGTCTAACATAGTAGTATTTCTTTATCTTTCTCACTCCCTGCTTAACCAAGTAATATTTTTTCTGTCTCCGCTCAACCCACTCTATGTTCTCCCAAATTATGTCTATAGCTCTCTGTAGAATACGTCTATAACAGTCTAGGAACTCGCCAATACCGTAGCTGTGCTTAATCTTGTAGCTAAGGATCACGTATGAGCTTTTCTGCACCATCAACCACCTTCCTATACTTGTGGCTCTTCATCCCATACAGCTTCCCAGCAAAGTGGGAGATTATAGTGATCAAGTCTTCGACAAGCTCTTCCTGCGGTGTCTTGGCTCTCTTGTTTATCACTACGATTTCGGTTCCGTAGCCTTTGAAGAGTTCTTCAAGGGTCTTGAATCCGAGCCTAGTCAACCTATCTGGGTATGCTACGACGACTTTGGAAACTTCCCTGTTCACGACCATTGTTAGCAATTTTCTGAAGTTTCTTCTGTCTTCTTTTAGCCCGGAGCCAATATCCTTGAGAATCTCTACTTCCCATCCCTTTTCTTTAGCATACTTCTTTATTAGCTCGATTTGTCTCTCTAAATCATCTCTTTGAGTATGCGATGAAACCCTAGCGTATCCCACTATCTTCCTTTCCTCGTGGAGGCCTAGAATCCTCTTTATCTCAGACTCTGGAACCCTCCTCTTACCCCCAACAGTCCTAACACACCTAATTTTCCCAGCTTTATCCCACCTCTGAATAGTCCTAACAGAAACACCAAGTATCCTAGCAGCCTCCTTCATCATATAATGTCGTTCCACGCCTATCAATACCTATTAATGACTACCAAATATTTAACAGTTTCACAAGGCTTAAGGCTAAACCTCCAATAATGGTTATCTATAATACCTCTATGCTGGGGGGATGGAAATTTTGTTAAATCCCGGAGGAGTTGAAAATACTGTACTGCTAATTCTACTTTTTTGGTGGAAATTAGTGATAGTATAAATATCTGGGAGCCAGTTAATACTTGGAATGAGCATTAATGAGAAGTTTTCTAAGTGGCGTAGGCTTGAGGAGGAGGCTAGGAAAATTAGGTTCGAAAACGCAGACTGGAAATTCATTAATAAGCAGAGTCCAAGAGTTCGAGAAGCCTTAAAATTCTACGTAGAGACTGGGGATCTCTACGTAGCATCGCGTATAGCAGGCTTAACAATAGAGGAGTTTAATCTACTTAGAATTAAAGCTAATATTCCAAACGTGGCCTAACATGCTTAAATTCGCTATAGCTGATACATGTTTCCTCATAGACTGGAGTTTATGGAGTAAAAGAAACTTATTGTTTAAGGTCTTTAGGGTAGTCTTTGTTCCAGAAACAGTCCTAAATGAAGTAAAAAGTGAAAGAACTCTTGAATGGTTAACAAATAAACTTATGGCTGGGACACTTGCTCTTTTCACGGAAACACCTGATGTAGTGGAGGAAGCTAGGAGATTAGTTGAGTTAACAAGATCTGTACCTAATCTCAGAGGAGTAGATCTCCCAGAGGCTATATGCTTAATAGTAGGCAAGAGAAGAAAGTATGTTGTTTTAACAGAAAATAGGGGAGCATTAATGTACGTTGATTTCTTCAATGAACAAAAGAACATTATTGTCTGGAGATCACTTGAGGTTATAAAGGAAATACTAAAACGAAAGTTATTAAGTGACGACCCCCTCACTGTATTTAGAAGTTATGAGGAAGAAACTAAACATAGGTTTCCTGAGAGCGATTTGAGGAGGGCTATACATGAGCTTAGAGGAAAAAATTGAAAAATGGCGTAGGCTTGAGGAGGAGGCTAGGAAAATTAGGTTCGAAAACGCAGACTGGAAATTCATTAATAAACAACGCCCAAGGATTAGGGCAGCTTTAAAATATTACATAGTTACAGGGGATATTAGAGGAGCCTCCAAAATGGCTCTAATGAATATTGAAGAATTTAGAATCCTACTGAGAAAAGCTAATATCCCCGTAGTTGTTTAATACCTAGCAAAATGTAGTTACTCGTTGCATCATCATAATTTGCCGGTTTTGTATCCCTAGGTACCTGCTTCATAGACTGACGCAATTAATTCTAACTATAAAAAAGCTGTTGTTAAGCTCAACTGTCCAGGTTTTTTACCACTATGTACTTATCTCTAGCCTCAATTACAGCTAGTTTACCAGCTTCAATATAGTGGCTATCTACTTCAACTCTCCCCGCAGCATATAGGATAAGAGCACCTTTATCCCGGAGCCAAATATGAGCTTTATTCTCAGCTATAACTACCTTCTCTAATGTAGCTGGAGAGAGATACGCTTCCTCTAAGCCTATAGGTACTACCCATCTACTTAATGGAGCTATGAAATATAGGTGAACACCCATAGGCTCCAGCCTATCTCTCACTACAGTGTCTTCATTAGCTATAGAGTACCTCCTAGAGAAGTACTCATATATTAGATACCTCCCGGCTGGAAGTAGAGCATTAGCCACCTTTAACTCATACTCTAATTCTTTATCTTCTCGATAGATATTAAATACCGCTACCACACCATAGCTACCTACGCCTTCAACAGCTACTCTAGTAAACACCTTTAGAGGTATAGGCTCATTATACGGATCCTTCATGACGGTATCGGGCGTAGGTAGCGCAGGTATATCTGGTCGAGGTATTCTACCATCGCTAAGTGCTAGTTTCTTAGCGATTTCTGGAACCACCTTCCCTGGCTCATCAGTTATATATACTGGTCCACCGCTCACAGCTCTAGCAACAGCTTGCTGGAGAGCCCATGGGTCATGGGTCTGAAACATATCCCAATCAGGCCAAACAATTTGGCTCATCCACAACGAGTTATATGCATTGAAATATAGGTGGAGCTTATTCCTCGATTTTCTCTGGGGCACAACATAGTCTATCGACGATCTAGCTATAGCTGAGATATACCAGTTGAAGTAGTGCTCAGGGTTCTGAGCCATACAGTTAAGTATATCTAAGCCGTTAACACAGGCAGCTGCCTCCAACCCCCTATGTATTTCTTCAGAGGCTTTCTCAACTGGAGACATGCTTGGGTAAACGTAGCCTAAGATATACTGGTTATCAACCTTAACTAAATCAACTCCAGCTACTGAGAGAAAGCTATACCATTTATCGAAAAATATATACGACTTACTGGGATGGGGGACTACCATATCTTCTAGCGATACAATTAGCTCTCTATTTCCCCCAGCTATATCACCTTGTGGATTAATTCCATTCCAGTAACCATTTAGTGTATGCCAAAGACCAAAGTATTTTAACCCCCTTTTCTTCAGTTCAGCTACTAAGCCAGCTAGACCACTGGGGAATTTCTCAGGATCTGCATCGAAGGAATTTATCATACCATTCTCGGTAGCCATCCAACCGTCATCTAGTAATAGAAACTTGATGGGGATATTCTTTCTAAGAATATTTTCATATGATTGTAGTATCTTCGTCTCCGCTATATCCCTCCAGAAGGCATTCCAGGTACACCATCCGAGATACTTGAGGCACTCAGGGAACTGCTTATATCTTCTAAGGTTTCTCTCTTTACCTAGAAGCGAGAAAACCCTGGTGTAGGCTTCCTCAATAGCTCTATAGGGGTTCTCGCTAAACGATATAGCTAGAATATGGATATCTCTCCAGCTAGTTTCTCTCATAGAATCTAGGAGTACGGTGAACTTGTCGCTAGATATCTCTGAAATATATGCTCTAGCACCGCAATTAGATATTGGGAGCAGAAATAGATACTTGTATTCATCACCGTGGAGGAGCACCTGGGATACCTTTAGCTTCTCCGGTAGTTCATCCAACTTATTGATGTGCCATGGATAACTCCAGGGACAGTATATGTCATCACCTATATCTAGGGCTACTGGATACCTATATGGCTC
>JALURH010000124.1 GCA_027017025.1 Thermofilaceae archaeon | reverse complement strand
AGTCTACTCCTTCACTAACATAGACTGCTATATCTATATCCCTTAGAGGGCGGTCCCTCAGGAAAGACCCATAGATTATTGCCAGTAAAACTTCACTATATTTACTTAATGTTTTTTCCAGCTTGCTAGCAACCTCCATCTTCTCCTCAGGCTTCAGCTCATAAAACTTAAATCTCTCATATATTTCAAGTTCGAGAGACATACTCCTCAACCTCTTCAACGAATTTTTTAACCACATCTAAACCGCTATCTCTAGCCTCCCTATAAATTCTCGAATCATCAACTTCCCAATACCTATGTATTATTAAGTTCCTCAGTTTCACAAGTCTCCTCATCTCCTCACCTACCTCAGGAGATATAACACCATGCTCTACTAGTTTCTTAAAAACTTGAGAATAACCCTCAACTTTCTTGATATTAAAAATTTCCCTCAAGAGGTAAAGCCCTAAACTAGTAGCACTCTCCACTATCTCTACAAGTGCTAAACGTAGAGTATACCTATTTCTCACATCACGTATAAAGCTACTATAATCCATGTCAACCATACTTCTAGCTATCTCTAGGGAATCCCTAATTTCCGCTAATAATATCTCGACCCTCTCAGCACTCACCTATATACCCGTACATTAAGAGAAGATCTTACTTATATTACTACCATATTTCCCACGTAGTTAGAGGCTACTCAATGTTCCCAGCTATTTATATATTCCCGGGGAGATATAGAGATTAGGCTAGTATGTATGAGCATGGAGTTAAGATCTTCGGGAAAATGGTCTACGAAAACCTCAGGAATAAGGTTCTACTAGTAACAGTATTTGGCTCCTTCATTGATGGGAGAGCTACTGGGATAAGCGATATAGATATAGGGGTCTTACCCTACGAGAAAGAGCTAGATAAACGCCTAGACCTAGTTGTAGACATAATGGACTTAGCGTCTAGAGCATTTAATGTCCCAGAAGATAGGGTGGACATATTGTTCCTAGATAATGACTTACCTATAGAATTGATGTATAAATCTATCGTAAAGGGTATAGTTGTGTATTGTAGCAACTTAAGTTACTACAGGGAATTGAGGCTAAAAATACTCTCGGAGTACCTTGATTTCCAAGTTTTTAGGCGGAAACTAAGCCTCTTTGATAGGTATCTAAAAGCGGTGGAAGAGAGGACGCAACATGGGTAAGATATCTTGGCTCCTAGAGATCATTAACAACAACTTAAGTATACTGGATCGAAAACTAGAGGAGCTTTCTCCCGAAGACATGATTAGAGACCCATTCTACATGAACTCTGTCTTACATATCCTACAAGTTTCTTCCCGAGCATTGATAGACCTAGCTTCACATATTATAGCTGAAGCCGGGATAGCTATTGTAGATAAGTATTCATCAATACCGAAGATACTCGAGGGAAACGGTATCCTAGGTAGAGAAGACTCTACACTTTTTCGTAAAATAATTGGTTTCAGAAATATAGTTGTTCATTGCTACACCAGAGTCTCGGATAAAATACTTCTAGATATCCTAGAAAACCGTAGTTATAGGGATATCCTACGCCTAGCTGCTGAGATATCTAGGTGGGCTAGAAGTAGGGACATAGATCCGTAAAACTAATTTCTTCTCCTAAATTTATTGAGGTACCTCCTCCTATCTAATGTCTCGGGGGTCTTATAGATGAGTGGAACCCTCAATACTAGGTCTATTAGCCCTGCCACAATGAAGGGGGTTTCTGGGGAGAAATTTGTGTAGAGGAATCCTCCAATAAGTGAGCCGGGAGACCTCAACGGGAGCGATATAAGGGATCTTATACCACTCCACCTACCTCTATAATCGAAGGGGACAAGCTCTATTGCTAGTGTCTGGAAAGGCGCTCCCGAAGCAAACCATATCCCCCTAATAAACCATGCTAAAACTAAATGTACCGGGGAGCTAGCCGTTATGAATAATACTATACTTGTGTAGTAGAGTGGTCTAAGCAATAGTATAGTTTTTACCCTACCTATCCTATCGGCTAACTTACCTATAAGAGGTGAAGCTACTATATTACCTATATTTAATGCGAGACCCATATACCCCAATATAAATTCGTTAGCCCCCTTCACCTTAACAGCGTATATCATCTCAAAAGGCATACTTAGTGCAAAAACATAGCCTCCAAGTATCTCCAATAGAATCCAACGCTTAAGCCATGGATTTAGCTTTAGAATCTCTATAGAGTCCCTTAAAGCCCTCTTTACCCCCACTTCTTCGAGCGGCCTAATATCTCTAACATATAGTGTAGCTACAGTAGAGGCAACTAGGAGACCAAGTAGTTGCACCAAGAAGACTGGTTTAATCCCTCCAACTGAGATCCCCCCAGATATATTGACTATGTATGCGGCAACCATAGGTGCTACTAGGGAGGCAACTACAGATAAGGAGTTCATTACGCCGAATCCAAATGCTCTCTGCTCACCTTTAAGCGAATCTGCAACCAGTATGTTCTCAACAACCATTAGCCCAAAGAACGACACTATTGAGAGAGTTATCGCTAAAACAACAAGTAATACGTTCTCACCAATAAAGAATAGTAGAGCAGCTAGTATCTCTAGCACTAAACCAGTTAGGTAAGCTTTTCTTCTACTAGCAATATCCGCCATAAAATTTAGGGTAGCACACGGTAGAGTTGCTAGAAACATGCTAATACTTCTTAGAAAACCTATATCCTGCTCACTAAACCCCATCTCGAGGATATATATGTTTACGTATTGGCTAGGTAGGTTATTGAAAAAACCCCGCTAATACCCTCCTGGTTAATAAAGCTATATAGTTTCTCCTCCCAGCTGGTTCGCCTCCAGCCATAAAGCATCTGTGAAAGTAGAGCTATATGAGATAAAAGTTTTCGCATATTAGTTGAGACTTTAAGTGAATTGTAGAAGTATTGCTGGTCACAACTACTCAAGTTCGACTCTCAACTCTGGGCTACCGAGATATATCGCTGAATCACGAGGGTTATAGTAGAGACTAATAGCCTTGATTAACACACCCACCTCATCGGCTTTCTTGAGGAGCTCTGAAATAACTGGGTCGCCCTCCACGTAGGGTTTAAATGCTTTAACATTTGGTAGTGCTGCAATAAACACTATAGCCCCTAACCCTCCTCCAAGTACGTGGTTAATTATCTCATTTATATGTCTCCTACCGCGGAGGGTTGGGCAGTCTGGGTACATAGCGTAATAGTTATCTCCCCTTAAGACCGCACTTTTAACCTCAACATATATGTAGCTACCCATGTACTCCATGAGATAATCTATAACTGAGTTACCAAGTCTAGCATTCCTCCTTAAGATCCTGTATCCTCTCAGCCAAGGTATTACATCTATTTCAATAGCTTTCTCAAATACCTTCATCTGCATCTGTGTATCAATAAGTGCCCCGAGCCCTTGGTCACTTACAGCAAATAACCTATATCCTGTTTTTCTAGCTCTAGGATTCTTGATGCAATATGCTTCTCTACCCTCGACTAAGTATTCCAGCAACCTACCTGTATTATTGATATATGCTTTAGCAAGCTGTCCTCCAACTACCACCTCGACAACAAACCTATTAAGTCTCCTAACAATTACGCAGTCCAATACACCGCTTACCTCTATGAGCTTCACAGCCAATACGTTAACCCCCGTAATAGGATATCAACGATTTTATTCAACCTCTATCCCAAATACTGTGGATGCTAGTCTACCAACAGCATATGTTGCGCCAGCTGACCCAAGTCCAGCGAGTATCATCTCCAAAATTTTTCTCTTAATGCCTAGGTTAGCGGAGATAGCTACTATGAAGCCAGTTAGTGCTAGCGCTAACGCAGCGAAGAGAAGCGATAATATGATAGCTACTGATATCGGTAAGCCGAGGAAATAAGGTATCAGGGGGACAAAGGCACCAAGGGCATAAGCTGAACCCGTGTAAACACCTGCTTTAAATGGGTTCTCCAAGGTCTCCTCTCGAATACCATATTCCTCTTCGGCAATAACCCTCGTCAATAACTTACGGTTCCTTGAAGATTCCTCAGCTATAGCGTTCGAAACATCCTTACTATATCCCTTCCTTAACATATAGTTAATGACTCTCTCCTTAAATACATGGGCTACAAAACGTGAAGCAATATTTATCCTATTGAGGATACCCTCATGCACTTGCTTCTGTGCTCTAACGCTAGCATATGCACCTAGACCCATTGAGAAAGCTCCACCTACCCCAACTATAAACCCACCTATAGCTACGTAATAAGGGTCACCATATGCCCCAGCTAAACCAGCTGTAACCGATAATACTTCAACCAACCCATCATTCATACCGAGTACAGCGTCTCTAACATGTAGGAGGAAATCTTCAAACCTAGATTCCTCAGAAGCGAACTCTTGTTCATGGATTAGCTCGTCTTCAAGCATCTTTTTCAGCTCCTCTCTTTCGTTTTCACTCAGTTCTTCGACCTCCAGGAGCCTAGAATATAGTTTAATTGCCTCATGCTCACTCATCTCAAGTATACGGAGCGTTAAGCCGAGACCTAGTATGCGGAATAAAGTGGTATATAAGGTGAGTTTAAGTCTACCCACCCCCGTTGTAGGCGTAGCTACATCTCTACTCTTGAGGAACCTCACCCAAAACTTGACATGATTCTTCTCCATCTCAGCTATCCTACTAAGTTTATTTCTTACCGAGTCCTCACTATAGAGTTTTGCTAGACGACTGTAGATTATAGAGGAGAAAACTTCGTCGCCTAAGGCTTTTCTAGCTAGCCTAATACATTCCTCCCTCGATATGGATCCCATAGGCCAAACCTAGAATCCTTTTTCCCATAAACCTCTAAGAAATTTTCGGATTTAAGTATTCGGAGCTAAACCAAAGTACTTATTTCTCCAAGAATTTTTCTAGCTCTCCCAGCGGCCCTAGCTACATACCACCTGTGTTCACCGTATCTCTCTATGTTTATGAGGAAAGCCTTAGTCTCCTCCCCTATCCTCCTCAGCTGGCGGAGCCTTACCTCATTATCCAATGGTTTCTCACCCTGGAGTTTCTGTCCACCCTCCATAAAGCCCTCAGGGAAGTACCAATCTTTAAACCAGGTATATCCAAGCCTAAACAACTTATATCCGAGTCTAGTTACCGCTGGAGGGATACCTATTTCAAGTTGCTTCCTCGTTTCAGCATCATCAACGTATTCAACAAATATTTTCTCTCCAGGTCCAATAAACCGTGAAAAGAATGAGAGAAGATAGTCCTCATAGATTGATCCATAATAATTTATCACCCTCGTACCTACCTCAAGGGATTCATTAATCCCAAAGAACTCAACCCAAGGCTTATAGTACGGTTTTCTCCCATAGAAAACCTTTATATAAAGTAGAAAGCCTTCACTTCCCTCAGCTCTCAAATATATATCTAGATTTACTTCTTCTATGAACCTACCTCTAGATACATTCTTCGCATAAACCAGTATCCCTCCAATTTTAACACCCCTAGTGATTCTCCTTACTGCCTCCTCCAGCATAAGTACTCACGTTAAACAATAGACTAATACCCTCCTTAATCTTCGCTAAATCTTCTTCCCTAGGTGTCCCGCGGAACTCTACTCTACTTACCACCTTAAAGCCAGCTTTACTTAGTTTCTCCGAGATTTTCGAGCCGGCTACACCACCCCACCCATAGGAAGATACTATTAACACCTTTTTCCCTGCTCTTACCTTCTCGGCTAAAACCTCCAAGAAGTACCTAATTTTAGGGAAAATATCTCCCTCATATGTTGATGCACCTATGATTAATGCTTCTGCATCAATGATTTCCGATAAAATAGAGCCCAAGTCTATGTGCTGGATATCGGTAAAACTGTAGACTATTGGTTTAATACCTTTTTTCCTCAGCTCATTAATAGCTACTGAGATACCTTTCTCCACTGAGCCATACATTGAGTCGTAGACCACCACAACTTTACCCCTTATAGGAACATTTTTAGCTAACCTCATATAATAGTCTATAATTAGCTGGGGATTACTTCTAAATATTAAGCCGTGAGCTGGAGCTATAATCTGGGGCGCTATACCCAATTTATGTAGTTTTTCTATAGCCCTCAGTACATGCTTACTATAGTGGCCTACTACAGTTACGAAATACTTACGAGCGAACTTCAGGTATCCAGAAACTTTTTCTTCATCACTATCATATATTACTGGGGGAGTAGAGAAGGAGCCGAAAACGTCTCCCGAGAGAAGTATAGAGTCCTCCTCTATGTAACTCATAATGGTCTCTGGCCAATGCACCCACGGAGTATGAATAAACCTAATAGTTTTTCCATTGATAGCTAATGTATCCCCATCTCTTACTGGCTTAAACTCAGTTTTCATATCGTAGAATGATTCAAACATACCTCTAGCCAGGCTGTGACCTAGCACTTTTGCTCTACCACCATTTAGTGTGAGAATCTTGGGGATAGCTCCACTATGGTCTTGCTCCATGTGGTGGATAACAATATAGTCTATATCCCTGGGATCAACAATTTGTCTCAGGCATTCAATAAACCTATTTGCATAGGTGTGTTTCCACGAATCAAATAGTATGTTTCTATCCCCTAGCAGGAGATATGCATTATATGTAACTCCCTCAGGGATACTCCAGAGAGCCTCAAAATACTTAGTCTGTTTATCATCTACTCTGAGAAGGTAAAAATCGGTGGATATTTTCTCAACATATGTTTTCAACTCACCCATAGATCCCCCTTTAGGAATAAAATAATTAGTATTAAACTTCTCTGTCCTCTACATATTTTCGGGAAATCTGCGGTAGCGTAGTAGAAGCTATTCTATTCTCAGCCAGTTATTCCTAGGAGATAAATTTTATAAAATAGATTCTATTATCCCTATATCCATATATCTAGATATTTAAAAATATTATTAATCCACTCTAATTAGCTGTAGATTGAAACATAAAATTAATATATATCATATGACAGTGTCATATAGGTGCTGTAGATGAGTGGGAAGAGAGGATTCGGTAACTTCCTCCAACTATATTTCCGCGAAAACGTGCTAAGCGATAGAGGTCTACCAGAGTGGCTTGGCGGCGCATTAATCGGGGTAGTTAACGTTTTCTTCCTTGCTTGGGCACTAAAACCCTTCACAATATTTAGTGGATACCTTAACTGGGGTCGCTATCTCTACGAGATACTGGGGCTACATAACCTTGTAGGTAAACCTGAGTCATTCTTCCTATTTAACAAAACGGGTGTAGGTGATATTGGGCTTCTACTCGGTGCGTTTACTGCCGCAGTACTTTCACATGAATTTAGGGTTAGGAAGCCACTAAGCCGGGGAGAATATATTGATGCGATACTAGGCGGCCTCCTAATGTCTATGGGTACTGTACTAGCGGTAGGATGCAACTGGGGCGGATTTTTCTCAGCTATAACCGCTCTAAGCCTACACGGCTTCCTTATGTTCATTGGGTTAATTGTGGGTGGATGGCTTGGACTGCTCTACGTTAACTGGAGAACCGAGAAACTTCTCTCTATAGCTGAGGTACCACTAGCTCTAGGCGAGGCTGATATATCGCCTAAAGCTGGTGCTAGAAAATATAGTATACCTCTAGGCATTATAGCCTCAATAGCTATTCTCGTAGTATTAACTCTGTACTACGTAGCTACAGGAGCTATACTCTTTCTGGGGATACTATTCATGGGTTTTGCTATGGGAGTTTTAATACAGAGAAGTAGGTTCTGTTTTGCATCCGCATTTAGGGATCTACCTAGGGGACCTGAGTTTCGGAGAAGCCTAGCTCTACAGAAGGGTATAGTGGTAGGCTTATTTATTGGTGTAACAGGCGCATTTATCCTCAAATACAAGGGTTACATAGACCCCCTGATCTATGCCAAGCCCGCTGGCCTAGTCAATATTGTTGGCGGAGTTATCTTTGGGTTAGGGATGGTTATCGCAGGTGGATGTGCATCAGGCTCCCTGTGGAAGGCTGCTGAGGGACACCTAAGACTCTGGGTAACGCTCCTAGCTATGGTTATATCCTACCCAATCTTTAGGGCACTTATACATAGTTATATGCCGTGGATCTATGGCCCCAAGGTATTTATCCCATATATATTTGGGTGGGGGCCTGGGCTAGCCGTTATCTACCTATTCCTAGCCCTATACTTCCTGTCTCTCATGTACCTAGAGTATAAGTTCTATGGGAGGGGTGGTATAGTTGGTTAAATTCGCTAAGGCGGGAGAAAATAGGTATATACTTGATGTACGGGGCTATGTGTGCCCATACCCAGTGATCTACACCCGGAAGGCTTTAGCTAAACTGAAGAGTGGAGATATCCTCGAAATAGTTACAGATAATCCTCCATCATGCGAGAACGTCCCTAACTCTGTTAGAGATGAAGGACACGAGGTAAAAACTGTTGAGAGAATAGGCGAAGGAGTCTGGAGAATAGTCGTTGTTAAGAGGTGAGTAGATATGGGTAAGCTTTTCGAAGAAATGTTTGATAGATTAAAGCATTACCGTGAGCTCGGGCTTAACCCCCTGTCGCTAGCTTGTGGCTGTGCCGTTAAAGTGGATTTACTGAGGGTTGTTTACCCAGCTATAGAGGGGTTAAAGCCCCAGCTTAGGGGATCTAATCTAACCATAGCTCCTCGCGAAGACGCAGATATATTCCCCAGGAGTGAGGGTGGAGTCAAACTATATAGGAGGATATATAGTCTCGACTCAACTACCAGCATAGATTTAAGTGATATAAGGAGTATAGGTCCTTCTAGAGCAATAGTAGTTATCCAGGTGTATCAACGCTACGCCAATAACCCCGAGCAATTCCTGAAACTTATTGGCCCAATATACTTAAGGCTTGCAGAATCGGGTACACACATATACATAGGGAAGGGGCATTCAATAATCACGCCCTTCGTCGAAGACCAGTTTATACTCTTCGATTTTATTAAGGCTAGTGGGGGTAGAGCGGAGGGGTATACAGCTGTAAACAACGATACTATACATATTGTCGACCCCTCCCAGGAGCCCGGCGACTACAGACAGGTTTCCGGGGCACTTAGTAACTCCCTTAATGATATATTTGTCCTAGGGGTGTACGAGAACCTTAGGATCGCTCCAGTATTTAGTGCTGTATCCAGCGAGCTTAGGGAGAAAATATGGAAGAACATTTTATTGTTCTCGAGGAGATATAATATAGATTTAATCGAGGTACCCCAGCCCAATAAGGGTAAGCTACTAGTGGGTTCTACATCGATAGGAGATACGTTGAAGAAGCCCCCGGTATTCGCCGACAAAGTTGAGGTAGGTATGAAGCTCATAGCTACGAGACCTATGGGTGAGTTAGCTCCAATAAATGTTTACCTATCAACTATTATCGACGAATCCCTCATAAGGGAGGTTGAAGATGCTGGGATAAGCTTTGAGGTGCTCGAGAAAATAAAGGATAAAGCTGTGGAAACAATATCTACACCCAACATAGAGGCCGCTAGGGTAATCAATAGATACCTACCTAGATACGACGAAGAGTATGACCCTACTGAACACATAGCTTTAACGACAGACGTTACTGGCCCCGGCATATATGTTGTAAAGGAGATAGCTGAGAAATCTAGAGCTACTCTAAGGCTAGATAGTATTCCACTTCTCTCCCCAGAGGTAGCTGAGATAGCAACCAAACTATATATAATACCTAACGCAACATCAGGTACAAACGGCGCCTTCATTGTCGTGGCTCCGGAAACTATAGCTCAAGATATTCTACGTGACCTAAGGTCTAGGGGGCTAAATGCGTCAGTCATCGGCGAGGTAGTAGGTAGGGGTGAAGCAAAGGTTTTAGCGTCCAGTAGGCTTAGGAAATACGTTGCTGACCAAAAACTACTTATGGAGTTTGAAATAGTTCGCGAAGATACATAGCGTAGGGAGGACAAAAATTATCATATTTTTTATTTATAGGCTGAAACTAATGTATACCAATAATACTCCTATAGCTAATATGAGTACATTCCCAACAACTTTAGCTACCCTTCTATTCCTCATCCTAGAGATCCTACCCAGCGTCCTCCTGTTTGAGGATAGGGCTAGGATAACCACCAGGGGGGATATATAGGCTAGGTTATATATGGTGAGGTAGAAGAGTCCTTCAAGAAAGCTTGTCTCCACGGCTAGTAGAGATAGTATAGCTAGGTATATGCTACCACTACATGGAAGTGTACATAACCCAGTTAGAAAACCGATTAGAAATATGAGGGGAAGAGTCGTTTCCTCACCTATCTTAGTGATTAGATCTGCTAGAAAAACTGGTTTATAGCTCCTCGTAACCCTCCCTATACTCGGGGAGAAAACCGATAATAGCTCCATCGCTGACAGAAACACAACGGCTACTGAGAAAAACTTTGCTGCGAAATGTGGTATTGGGATAAATCTTACAGCTTGTATTATGCCCAGACCTATGGAGTAGTAAGCTATGAGTACTCCAGCTATAAATACGCCTCCTTTCTTAAAGATCTTAGCGGATATGTGTTTAATTTTTTCCTTACCAACTACCTTGAAAGCAGCCGTAAACGCTGCTGCTGCGAAAAATACGAGTAGAGATATTGCACATGGATTGATTCCATCTAGGAAGCCGGAGGATACTACGATTAGAAGTAAAGGTAGTTCCTCTGTTTCAACTAGCTGGCTCGTATCTGTACACTCAAGTGTATCGGCATTACATGTGAGTATCCGACCATCGCTTAGAATCAGATTGTACTTCTTCGCATTCTTCCAAAAATGCATCTCCTTCTGGGAAACTATAATGGTTTCACCATATTCCTTGCCTCTCAATAGTATTTCTTCAAGTACCTTGAGAGGCGGGTGCCCCTCTATAAACATGTTTTCTCCTATCTTTACTAGATACCCTGTTCGATACTCTTTGGGGATCTTAAGCTCTCTATATAGGTTTTTTAACTCTAGCGAAAACTCTTTGTTACTAACGAGATACTTAATATCTACTTTGGTGATCCCCAATTCATTTAGAAATCGTACAAGTTCCTCAGTGTACTCAACACAACAACTACATTCTTCATTTAAGTATACTGTAACGTCAATATCTTTGAAGTCATGGTAGGGCTGGGATATAGCATTGCGGCAAAATACGGTCAAAGCTAAAAACGCCACTAATACAATTAAGATAGCTATTTTCCGCAAACTATTCATTAAGTTTCCTGTACTCTAGACTATATAAATCGCTTATTGTTTCCATATCGGAAAACCTAGATACTGCTTGCACACTGGCCTAGATCCTCTGTACTTCTACACCTTATAATCTTGTCTCGAGTAATTATGTAATATTTTGGTGAATCCTCGTGGTCTGGATTGCTTAACACGAGGGGTTTCTCTAGTTGTAGTAACTGTTTTACTACATTAAACTGTAGATGTCCTTCTACGAAATGCCTATTATCAATTAGCATTGAATGGCAACTAACATATTTCTCCGGGATACTATATTTTGATCGTATATTAAGCCACTCTGTTCTATTTATTATGGACACTATTTTAACCCCCTCTATCTCCTTTAGTTTCTCTATATAGTCTACGCAACATCCACAGTCTTCGCTATAATATACTATAATTGTATGTATTTTTTCGCTAGTTTTTTCTCCCCCGATATTAGTGAATACCATGAATATTAGGATAGGTACGAGGAAAATTAAGGATAGCAGCAAAATCCTTCTATTCTTTACATATCTGTTTAGTAACATATCCTGTAATAGACTATAAAATAATTATTAAGTTTTCCTTGATACCATACCATAGTAGATTATTAAACCTAGTCGTAACCAAGATAGTAGTCTCCCGGAGAACACTAAAATGTTAGGCGATTATACGTAATGTTTTATCTGCCAACTGGGTGTAGAGAAAGCACTCAAATCTATCTTAGAGTATAGGGAGACTAGCTAGGGAGCATAGCCTTGTAGAACTAATTGAGGAGGTAGAAATGTGTGATGGGTAATTGAGAGACTACTATAT
>JALURH010000123.1 GCA_027017025.1 Thermofilaceae archaeon | reverse complement strand
CCCTAGCATTTAGCTTCTACTATGGGAGAGACGAGGGAGAACTAAGCCTGTATGCTGGTACATGCTTCCTCGGTCTCAACCCAGAGTCTACGATGGGTGTATATGGGGTTGGCTATACTGTTGTCAGGAACTCTGGGGTATACGTTAATACCTCGCTAAAGATGTTTAGTAATGTCTCAGAGGTACATTTCACCGACGTTCTCTTCCGGTACTCAGGCTTTATGGTGTTTGTCCCAGGCTATATCTACGATAGCACTACAGGTGGCGGAGAATACTATTCTTATTTCGGCTCAGGGATTCCTTTGCGTGATCCCAGCAACATACTGAATATAACCTACCTATCTTATTTCTATAAGCCGATAATCTTTTTCTCTAGGGGAACTAGATACGTACTTAATATCTCTTTTTCAGTAGCGGTAGTCTTTCAGCGCTCAGGCGGGGAGTGGAAAGCTAAAACATACCTCCTACCTTCAGGCGAAGATAGCCGCTTAAAGAAATACCTTAGTTCAGCCCCCCAGCCACCCCCCGAAAGCATGGTTATAGTTAATGTTGTACCTAGAGATAATATTGTGGTTGAAGCTAGGAGGCGTGGGAACATCCTCTATGTCATTATTAAGGTACCTAGTTTCGAGGAAGAACTGGAGGAACTCAGGGGGTATAGGTACTGGTGGCTCTAGGCTTATTAAGTTCTCCAGGTGCTTCATAAATACTTATTTAGCTCCTCGAGCTCTAACTGAGGTTCTTGTTTCGCTAAAGTTCTTTATTATCTCCTCAACCATCTCCTCGAAAGAGAATATCTTGACTGGTACCGCGAACCTTATCCCAGATGGTGTGGAGACCAGGAGTGCTTCTCCCCTATCAAGCGTCTTTATTTCCTGCTCAGCTTCATCTAGGTATGGGCTATAGTTTATAACCTTCATGTAGTCCGGCCTAGTTGGTAGGGGGAGGATAATCTTCGTTAAAGTCTGTCTTATCACCGTCTCCATCAACTCGCCGGGCATCTGGGTAATATAGAGTCCACCTACCTTATACTTCCTACCTCTCTTACTTATTACTGAGAAAACATTCTCCCTCATCTCGCCTCTAACTGTTAGAGAAGCCTTAGATAGGTAGCGGTGAGCTTCCTCAACCATTATAAGGACATTTGGTAGCTCGAACCACTTATCGGGCAACTCTTTCCTCATCTTCTCATAGGCGTAGAAAACCCTATTAGCTATCAGGGTAGCGAGTAATTTCTCTTCACCCTCGCCTGCAAAGGGTGTCTCAATCAGCACCACCATACCTTTCCCAATCATCGAGAGAATAACGCCTGCTAAATCGTACTCGTATTCGCTGGAGAATATGTCCCCCCTACCGACAAGGTACCTAACCTTCCTCTTAGTTACATTGATGGTATTTACGCTCACAAGTTTGTCTAGCCTCCTATATAACGTCCTAGTATCGTTCCGCAGAATAGTTGGGATCCATTCATCCCCAAAGTTCCTATACGCTAGCCACAGGAATTCTTCTTGGGGACTAGAGAACTCCCCAGTAAGTATAAGATCCATGGGTTTAATACGGTGTACATCCATAGCGAGTGGGTGGGCAAGGACGCTTCTCTCGATTTCTACACCATTTATCCTAAGCGGTAGATGTATTCTACCGGGTTTACCTACCCTAGGTGAGACTAGGAATAGGCGTTCCTCAGCCCAGGGGAGGTGAGCTAAACCGAGGTTCTCCGGGCTGCCACCCGTGAGGTACTCGCTTTCACAGTCAAAAATAATGAGGCTATATTTCCCGCCTGAAGCCATAATTGAGGCTGCTAGAACCTTACCCAAATTACTTTTACCAGCACCTGTTGAGCCAGCTACGAGAATATGGTGTGGTATAGTTTTCTCGCCATCCAAGCATACAAGCATACTTGTCTCCCTATGCCCAACCCGGACATAACCTATAGGTAAATCCCCAGTATCAAGCCTTAGTTGCTCTAGATCCACCTCTGCTAGGGTCTCCACCGGCTTGAAGAGAGACGGTACACTTGTTGGACCATGCACTTTACCGCCTTTATCTATCTGGGCGATAATTGTTGCGATAGCTGTATCGTAGAGCCTCAGCCCCCTCTCATATACTACCGCTTTTTCACCCTCCTCGGCTTTCTTACTAATCATAGCTATCTCAGCGGGGGTCAAGAGGCTCTCAGGCTTAAAGTCGAAAACCCTGAGGATAAATTTGTGACCCTTGTCCTCGACCTTTACTAGCATACCTCGCTCAACCAAGGCATTAGTATTTATCCTAAACTTGACTGTTGTACCTTCAACCCAGACAACTACCCCAACTTTCAGATACCTTCACCCCAGAGGTAGGTTTTTCTGAAACCAGCTGTCCTAGCGTCAGATAGTAACCTTTTATCTAGCCCAGAATCCCTGAGTTCCTCGAGTAGAAGCAATTTATCCATCTCAAGCTCATTGTCACTAATTCTCGACAACTCATGTACTGCTTTAAGAGGGTAGGGGTAGCCTGGCGAAGCTGTATCCTGTAGATATGCTAGTTCCCCCAGAACATGCTCAACACCATACTTCTCGTAGGTTTTCCAGTCAATATCGAGCCTAAGGGGGATAGAGGCTCCAGAAAACTTAGCTACTGCTATTGTTCCTCTCATCCACCTAGGTGGTTTAGAGAGCTGGAAAATAGGGTGGTAGTACCAAGGCATATCCCGGTATATTTTTTCACCCAACAGGTTTAGATAACCTAGTAGGCTCTCGCCAGTAACAACCTTGATGCTGGATTTCTTACACACACCGACTATAGATAAGTTAGTAGAGAATAGCTTATTGTAGATAAAGCGTGTATGGTCACTTACTCTAGAGGATAGAGTTAGGGGCCTATCCAGCAACACATAGTTGTTGCTCCCCAGCCCTTTAGCCAGAGATATTGCTGCTTCTAGCTCTATCCTGAGAAGCCATTCAGCAGCCTCCCTGAGGTTAGCTACAACAGTCATTCTCTTAACTGGACCATATGTTCTAGTACGCCAGGTGCCCCTCCATACCCCAGCAACAACTTTTGCTACAATAATCTTAGCTGTTCCCAGGTTGAAAAGAATCTTAGCCCCAGCGTCAACAGAGAGTATTTTCTTTCTATGTGGTATAGGCTCTAGATACCTGAACCGTGACTTACTTATAGGTAGCCCAGCGATTTTCCTGCCATCTAGCTTCATTACTGGATATGGGTATTTGATCGGTTCACCAGTTAATGTTAACTGTATTTCCCTAGGCTTGGAGCCATATAGCTTAAGGAGTGCATCAATAACCATATTTACATCGCTCTTGATGTACCCTGATAAAGCAAGTACACTAGCCACTCTACATTCACCGCTCTATCTTTAAATACATTTTGTCTCTCTAAAAACTTTCTATAATAACGCTGGTAAGTTACAAAAACGCTCTAAAAAATGTATACCAAGCTAAGTTAATGGTAACAAAGAAATGTTACCATATGGGGCTCTAGCAGGGGAGCATTGTAACAATAAAATGTTACCGTTTTATCAACGCTGTTATGGTACACTATCTATTTATACTAGTAACAGTATTGGTATTACAGAAATAATACATTGTTACAGTGGCGGTAATGGTAGTAACTATACACTACGTAGGGTTTCACCCATCCCTCATATTTGAGGGTTTCGAGCAAATTAGGCTAAAGTACCCTATAGAGGCGGTATACCTACTTTTCGATGGTAAGCAGGACCGTTACGGTGCGGTATCTAAGTATAATGTGAGGAGACTTGCTGAAGCTATACAGTTCTTTAAGCCAGTGCTAGTTAATGTTAACCCCCTATCCTTTAGGAGCGTATTTAGTAAGGTTTATGCTATACTAAATAAGGAGAAAGGTAAAAGGATCTTTATTGATGTTACCGATATGCCACCAATGATGGCTGCAACTGTTACTATAGCAGCCTCAATGTTCGAGGGCGTAGAGCTGCTTGGAGTATATGCTGAACAGAGAGGAGAGTTTATCCCCGACCCAGATACCCTTGAGTTCGAGGAGTTTATTGAGAAAAAAGATGGTGTTACTGCACAGGGGATATACTTTATTGAGATGCCTGAAGAGAGGATAAAGGTTATAGGGCAGAGAGAGGAGGAGAG
>JALURH010000122.1 GCA_027017025.1 Thermofilaceae archaeon | reverse complement strand
TTCGCAATACACCTAGACTCTATAACCCTAACATTAGTTTTCAGTAAGCCCGAAAGTAGCCCACTCAAGTGACCCCTAATGAACTGGCTAACAGGCTTATCGGAGCCCTTGAAGATCTTACACTCAATAGAGTCGTAGAGCCTTAAGACAATATCCATGGCTAGGAAATCATACTTCACCAATTCTACCCTCCCCCACCCACCAGCCTGGTATATTTTCAATACTTCAGCTAGAAGCTCCTTACCCCTCAACCCAAGTTTCTTTGAGAAGTACTCCACGAGGAAGTTACCGCCAGAGTATGCTAGATGGTAGAGGAGGACTTTAGCCATCTCACCCATCCTCCTGTACAGGCCTTTAATCATCTCCTGGAAGTCGTGCTCAAGGATTATAATCGACCTGATACCTGGGAAGACGTATAAGGGGAAGGCAAACTCATCCACCATAAAACCCTTTACAGGAGGCTCCTTAACATATACTTTATCGTTAGTCAGAGATTCAAGCTCTTCCTTAATTTGTTTAACATCAATATCTAGACCTGTGAGATCTGCGAAGATAAAGACTGGAGTTCTACTAGTTCGTCGCTCGGGGGGGGGGGGAGTAGGCACTGATATTCAATATGTTAATATTGTGTTTAGCGAAAACTTTGAGAGCTTCTATAAGCTTACCAGGTTTGTTGACCACCGTAAAGTAGAACTCAACTATATCCCTATCTTCGGCATGAATCATCCAGGGAATATATCTCTTAAATATGATCATAATACCACGCGACATAAATTTACTAAAGAAGAAACTTATTAATTTAGTCCCCTAAATATGTGGGATTAGACGTAGGTATAGAAATTCTAGGAGGGAAAAACTAGTTTCTTCTCATCATAGAAACTAGCCAGTGGTTGAGGATTAGATATATATTTAGGGTGCAGAGAAGAACAAGTTATGTTTTATTCAGTATTTGAAGTAGCGGAATATCTTGTTCTCCTTCTTACACGTTTATGTAGTTTTCAGCTAACTTTCCACGAACTAGCCTCCCTATTATATTCTTAACCAGATATATCCCCTCTTAAACCATATTTTATTATACAGAAATCTTTTTCCTTCCTGTGGAAATCCTCTTGGGGGTTGATCTCAATACGAAAACCAGATAGTTCTTCGATGAAACCCTCTATTAATCCTACGTATGGGCAGAGTTTTCCTGGAAGCTCGCTCTCTGCTATACAACTTGGACAGAGTTTACAAGCAGATCTCCTGGCTTTAATCACCAATTTTTCCCCATTATAGTCAACCTTTATCTCCTGGTTTAAATCGATTAGTGAATTAAGTAGTTGAATAAGCTCCGGTATACTTAGTTTTTTAATATCTCCTCCTCTCTCCTTTAGGGCTATTTGGCCGAGTTTCCTACCGGCCTCCTGGCTAATATTAATCACTATCCCAAAGTTTAAAGCACCATACCTCCTTAATAATGCTAGTAGTGTCGCAATAAACACGTGATGCGGTGCTAACCCCCTCTTAGAGTACTCTTCGTAGAGAGACATCAAAATATTCTATACCTCTGCTTTATTTTTCTTACGTTAATCTTCGGATACTGCTAGATAAGCATGATTTCTCTAAATATATTTTGACTCTTCATAACATATAGCTTAGAGAAACCAACCTAGCAGTATCGATTTTTCAAAAGCAATAATACACTTCGCGCCAAACAGGAATATATGCTAATATGGTTAGAATTGGGATTCGAATACATAATGTTCCTTTATCTCATTTTCCCTATCCTATCTACGATATTTAGGTTATTCTAGACCCTGGGGGCTGGGTCTATGATGCGTGGATAGTGGCTAACGATATGCACACCTGCTTATACGAGGGTTGGTGTAGGAGAAGCAGTGTGGAGAAGACTATAGCCCCGGGTCGAGAAGCTGGTAAGAGAAGAAGAGAAGTGAAGCGGAGGATAATTTAAGCAGAGTGGTAGGCTACCCGGTTGTTTGAGTATTTAGGGATTTCGTACTTTGGAAACACATATTTTTAAGATTGAGAACTGAAAACTATGTTTCTAGGATTAGAGGTTCGCATATCATTGCTCCCCCATCAACGGGGCATATTTTGTGGCAGTGGCAGTCGCCGAGGCAGTTCCCCGGGTTCACTACAACAGCTTGTTTCGTCACTTTGACTGTCTTTAGTACACCATTTATGCTCACGGTAAGTTCTCTTGGCTCCACCTTCCTCAGCTTATAGCATCCACCCATACACACCTTTAAGCATAGGCCGCATCCAATACATTTCTCAGTGTCAACGTATTTTACGAAAGCAGGTATCCACTGTTCTCCAGAGGCCTTCCTAGCCGTATACCAGTTCTTGCTGGGGTCTAGGTGTCTCCCTAAGACGTCGCAACATGTCTCCCCACTGGAGCCACCTACCCGAGTATTTAGGTGTAAAGTCTGGTCTACCCTACTGGCTAGTAGCCAGATAGCTGAACCCAGCATTATGATGCTGGCTAGAGGTATTAGGGTTAGGAAAGGTATTAAGCTACTGCTTAGTAGCCCAGTGACAAATAGAATATATATGATTGGTGAGCAACACCCAATAGAGCTTAGCGCTGTACCTACAACTCCAGTACAGACCCCGCCTCTACAACTTATGTTTCTCCTCCTGGAGTAGGCTAGTAGGGAGAGAAATACTCCTGCCAGAATATAGGAAAACTGGGTTTCCACTAAAGTAGCTATTGTCCTACTTGTCACCCTATAGATCCACACTCCAGTAACAGCTAGAGTTAATAGCGGCACTATAGTGGCTAGAGCTAGCCACGTCGAAAAAGCTATTACAAAATACTTCTTGATCCTCAGTACCGCTACTACGTTTCTAACTACTCTCCTAAACCTACCAGTAGGTGGCTTCAACATGGTAATCAACTCTTAGAGGAACCCTGTATAATGAGCCACTCAGATCTATCCTCGGACGATAGCTCCCCGTCGCTTACAACCACCCTAATAATATATTTCCCATCTTTTAGGCTGGAAACATCCCACTGGAAGCTACCACTATTACTTAAGCCTACGGTAATATTATGCCACCTCTGTGGAGTGCAGGTTTGGCAGAAAGGTGGATGATCCGAGGTATACTGTATTGTTACACTGAGGGCGTCGCCGTCGGGGTCCTCAGCGGACCAGCGTATTTCAACTATCCCGGAGAGTTTTTCCCCACCCCTAGGGTAGATTAGCTTCACCTCTGGTGGGGAATTATGGCCCGCTTTATTCGTCTCTGGATACAGTAGGTATAGGTAGGTTAATCCGCCGATAGCTATAGCCACTACTAGGGATAGGATTAGCCAACTCCTCATCTCCTCAGCACCTCGCATCTGCGGAGGTGGTTAGCGTAGGCTTCAATATGTTTATCAGCGATCTCCATTAGGGGCTCTATAGTCTCCCTATTGAGGGAGTAGATCTTATTTTTACCTTCCCTCCTGTTTGTGAGGAAACCGCAGAAAGTTAGGCATCTGAGGGCGTGGGAAACCCTGCTTTGCTCAAATCCTAGCTCCCTAGCTATCTCGGAGACTGTTTTATCTCCCCCTCTTCTGAGAAGATCTATTATAGCTATTCTCGTTGAGTTTGATAGAGCCTTGAAGAACAATACGTAGCTTCTAATCCTCTCATCCATCTGTGACATATTCGTCATATGATAATATCGTCAAGTTTTATAAAAGCGTTTTGTAGCTAGGTACTTGAGAGAGTGTTCCCAAGTTTAGATAAGATTCTCAGCCTATAGTTTTTCTATACCAGGCTTTATGTTATCTGAGGATCCTTTTCTTAGTATACGTATTAATTTAAAGTTGGAGAAGACTTTATTTGCTGCAACATTTCGAAAGAACATGTTAGTTCCTCGAGACTATACTTCGTGTAGGGATTCCCGAATACTGGGAGCTACGACTCTGTCTATAGGGAGCTGGAGAAAGCTGATCTCCTGGATTATATAGACGTAATTGTAGTTTCTCAGGTTGTAGTGTGGAAGAAAACTTCTCCCAGATTTTTAGAGTAGCTTAGACCTAGTTGGAGTAAAGCCGCATGAAGCTATCCACGTAGGTGACTACCAGTTGCTGATGTCGAGGGAGCCAAAAAAGGCTGGGTTATGGGCTGTACAG
>JALURH010000121.1 GCA_027017025.1 Thermofilaceae archaeon | reverse complement strand
TTTCTCGTTTAAGTGTCTTGAATATTTTTGTTGGTGTTAAGGGTTGGGGTGGAGAATAGGCTTGAAAGCCTCTAGGTAGGGGCGGGATGTAGGCATACCTAGGCGGGGTGTAGGGAGCCCCCAACCCCCTAAAACCCTCCCTGTAGAGGAGGATAGAGCTGGAGAACAACTCCACCCACAACTCAACACCCACAAAAACCAACAAATACAGATAGAGCGGAGAACGGATAAAGAAATAGGAAAGTAATATCCTTATCCCTATATTAACCATTCTTTAATTTTCTTCGAAAAATATGCCATTGGTAGTGCTAATATGGCTGAGATCATGAATGCGTTCAGAGGATTAAATACTGTCCTAAAACCCTCTCCCACGGGCTCTACAGAGAAGATTAATAGGGGACCTATCTGTAGAGTAAATCCCTCTCTAAAGCCTATAGACCCTACTTCAACAAGTATAAACATTACGATTACTATAAAGAAGAAGAACCAAGTCCATCCAGCCCAATACTTTGTATAGCGTTCAGTATCCATCTTTGTAGCTAGTTTCTCGCTAATTAACTTGCAGTTACCTAAAACCCATATATTAGTGCCTTTGTAGATAAAATTTGCTTCCCGAATATCACGTAGAACAAGTATAAGGTATGTATCCCATGCAGCAAACATAATATTTAGAAGAGATAGAACAAAAAGTGGGTAATCTAGAACACCGTAGTTTAAGCTCAGTATTGAAAACAGGGTTGAGCCTAGAAATGGGAGAGAACATATAGTAACCAGTTCTCCATAACTAAATTCTCTCGATAAGCCGTCTTCAACCTTTAATATAAAGATGTATTCCTTGAAACGCTCAATAGAGAACTTAGGTGATGTTCCACAAAGCTTCAGGCCCAAAGCGTGTAGTGATTCATGAAAAGGTAACGCTAGGTATAGTGATGTTACTACAAGAATAAACTCGGAGATATTGTCAATCTTAATATCAGGTTTACCAAGCATAAAGCCTCTTGCTGTAAGTATCAAATAGCCTAGTAATAGGGCTAGAATAACGCCCAGAGTAAATAACTCATAGAGGCTATTCTCGGCCTTAAATTCTGCACATCTATTTATCAAAGATATCACCACTTCTCCTACTGAGTGAGAAAAACCTAAGTTATTAAGCTATTACTGTTACCGGAAAAAAGAAAAAGAGGTTTCTGCCACGTTATATCGGTCCTTTGCTTGCAATAGTCATTCTAAGTAGGTACTTCTGGAAGAACAGGAAGAATATGACTACTGGCAGCATATAGAAGAATGATACAGCAGCTAACTGTCCATAGTCGACGAATCTCCATTCACCTATCATCGAGGCTACAAGCATAGATAGTGTCCAGTTCTGTTGCGAGACAATGAATGTCAATATGAAGATATACTCGGCCCATCCACTGAGGAAGGCGAAGATCATTGTAGATGCTATACCTCCCTTCACGTTAGGCATAATAACTTTCCACCAGGTCTGTAGTCTTGTACATCCATCGACTAGAGCAGACATCTCCATGTCCCATGGAATACCGTCGTAGAAGCCCTTCATTATCCAGATACCTAGCGGCAACTCAAGCGCTACTTTCACTAGGATCACACCGATTAATGTGTCGAAAAGCCCTAGGATATTTAGGACATAGAAGACAGCGATCAGCAGCGTTATGCTTGGGAAGCTATGAAGTATTAAGGTTGTAGTTAGGAAGAGGTTCCTACCCTTGAAGTTGTACCTTGAGATAGCGTATGCTGCTAGAGAGGAGAACACTACCTCAAGTGTCGCCACGGTAAGCGCTAGCAGAAATGTGTTAAATGTAACAATATATATGTTGGGGTAGCGACCAGCCTCTACCTGTCCTGTTCCCGGAGCCTGTATATAACCAGTCAACAAGAAGTTCCAGTTACTTATGGTTATCTGGTCAGGCACTAACCCATATACTGTTCTACTAAATGAGGCAACAAATAACATGATATACATTAGTACTATCGGTGTAGTAATAGCTATGAGGATTAAATACGGTATAGATGCCTTAATATACTCCGTAACCCTAGCCATATCAAGTCACCTCAATCTTGGACTCTAGCATTAGTTCGCGGAACCTAAATACTTTATAATATGCTACCGAGGCTATCAGCCCAATAACAACTAGGACTACGGCTAGCGCAGCACCGTAGCCGAACTCGAATGCACCAGCGTACTCTGCGAAAGCTTTGTGGAAGGAGTAGAGAGCCCATACCTCTGTCATGTAGCCGGGTCCACCGTCTGTGAAGAGTAATATTTGTTCGTAGGATGTGAGTAGGGATAAGGTTTGGTATGCTGTAACGAAGAGTATAGGCCACTTAATCATAGGTAGGATTACGTATCTTATTGTTTGGAGAGTAGATGCTCCGTCAACCTTGGCAGCATTAATATAATCCATAGGTATAGCCTTAATAGCCGCCGTGAATATAATCATACCGAATGACGCTCCTATGAAACCGTTAACCAATATAACCCAGAGCCAAACCCACGGTAGAGGTATGAATGGGTGAATAGGCTTTAAGTTAAACTTCTGGAATGATACCTCAGAGAATCCTAGTGTGTGGAGAACCCAGTTGAAGAGACCATATGGATAGGGTGCAAGAGCCCAGTTCCAAATCACGATATAGACTGTTGAAGGAGTAATTCTAGGTAGTAGCCACGCTGCCCTAAATGCTGCGCCAGTTTTATCGTGTATATGTGTTGTGAGTATAGATATTACGAGTGCCATACCTACATTGAAGCATACGAGTGTAGCAATCACATAGAATATTGTGTTACGCATAATAAGTTGTGCCCACCTATCTCTAAGCATCCTATAGTAGTTTCCTAGGCCTATCCAGTTCCACTGGAGCTTATAATCCATACCTGTGAAGCTAATAAGTAATGTAAGTATTACTGGCATGATGAAGAAAGTAGCTATTAGGATTACAGCTGGGGAGATAAAGATGTAGAGATACGGTATTTTTATTCTCTTAAATCCTAGGGGCAAACCCCTTTCACCTAGATTTAACCACCTTATCTATTGAGTTATTAGAGAAATAATCTATTTAAATATATAGTGGGAAAAGTACATGTATATGTTCTCGAAGACTGTGGCTATAATTTATTTAACTAAAACATATAGTAGTGTTTATAAACCTTATAGCTCTATTTAGTATCTACAGTAATATATACTATTTTTTACTTTTCCGAAAAACTTAAAGGTAAATCTAAGTAAGTAATTTAATGGGAAACATCCCCTTCCCCTTGGGGAGAAATATGGGTGAGAAAGGAACAAAGATAAGTGGTATAGCAATCGCCTTATTAATTGTCGGTATAATAGTTGGCGCAGCGATAGGCTATTTTGTTGCACCAAAAGGAGTCCCAGTCTCCGAGTACGAAGCAGTTAAAAAACAGGTTGAGGAGCTAAAAGCACAGCTAGAGGCTGCTAAAGCCCCACAGGAAATAACAATTGAGGCTTGGACTGTTGGTCCAGATGAACCATCGGTATATAGGTTTGAGAACCTAAAGATAGCAGCGGATAAGCTTAACAAGATGCTTGAAGACCTAGGCTCCAATATACGTGTAAAAATTACTGGCTTCTTCTGGACACAGAGCTGGGCTGACTACAAGAAGAGGTTCTTGCTCGCTATGAAAGCAGGTAAAGGCCCATGTATCTATCTAACTGGACACGAAGACGTACCTACGCACGCTGAAGCAGGCTACATTATCCCGCTAGACGATTATATTAAAAAGTACTGGGACACAGTCTACTACGATATATTCCCTGTGCTATGGGAGTCTGTAAAATATAAGGGTAAGACTTGGGCTATTCCACAGGACACTGAGGCTAGGCCGATATACTTTAGGAAAGATGTTCTAAGAAAGCTAGGCTGGAGCGAGGCAGAGATTGAGGCACTACCAGAGAAAGTTAGGAAAGGTGAATTCACCCTAGACGACCTACTTAGGGTGGCTAAAGAAGCCAAAGATAAGGGCTTGGTGAAATGGGGTCTCGTACATAGAGCCTCTAAGGGATGGGACTATATACAGTTCTACCTAGCTTTTGGCGGTAGGTTATGGGATTCTGAATCTGGAAAGATGGTTTTCACGAAGAGCGCTTGGAAGAAATGGGCAGAATTCTTCGGCAAAGCTGTTGAAATGGGGGTAGTTAACCCGAACCAGCTAGGTGGCGACTGGAAGTCACTATTCCATGAACCATTCACTAAGGGTGAAGCACTATTTGCTTCTGGCGGTACATGGCATAAGGCAGAGTGGATCCAGAAATATGGTCTTACTGAGGAGAGCTTCTGGGAGAACGTAGGCTTTATGTTGCACCCAGCTGGCGAGCCAGGGAAGAAGCCAGTTACATTGAGCCACCCACTAGTCTACATGGTTACTAGCCAGTGCAAGTACCCAGAAGTAGCTTTTCTCATAATAACGTTAGCCACCGATCCACACATCAATTCCCTCCACTCTGTCAATAGCGCCCACTTAGCTATACTGAGGAGCCAGATAACTGATACGAAGTACCAGGAGGATAAGTTCCTAGCTGAAGTAGCTTACATGCTTGACTACACAACGTTTATCCCAATGCACCCGAAGTGGGGCGAATACAACGACGCTATCTTTAGGGCATTAAGCGCTATTGAGACAGGCGCTGCAACGCCGGAGCAAGCCTACGAGCAACTACTAGCTGATGTACAAGCACTTGGAGACGTCGTAATATTTGAGGACTAAAAATATTTTTTATTTTTTACTTTCTGAATTTTCTGTGTATATATTTTACCTTGGTTTGGGACAATTATTGTAAATGTTTTTAGCTATGCTAGACTAAATAGTTCCGAGGATAGATGTACTGCCAGAAATGTAGGAGAAGTGTTGACCCCCTGGTGAACGAGTATACTGCATGCGAAGGCTACTACGTTAAGGTGAGTTTATGTCCAAGATGTAGGAGCCCGCTACACCTAGATTTAAGGAGATTTAAGTTGCCGCAGCGTCCAACTAGGTCCACTCGGGGGCTGTATGTTGCGTTTGAAGGTATCGATGGCGTTGGTAAAACCCTACAGACCAGGTTGGTTAGTGGAGAGCTTAGGAGGAGAGGGTTTAGCGTCGAAGTAGTTAAGGAGCCATACCATGACCTAATAAGAGATTTCCTTTTTAGGAATCTCTTGGATCCAATTACGGAGGCTATGGTTTTTGCGGTCGATAGGTTGATTCTACAGAGAAAAGTTGTGTTGCCCTCTCTGGAGGAGGGGAAGATCGTTATTAGCGATAGATCTGTTGTCTCCAGCCTAGTCTTCCAAACCGTGAGAGGGGCTCCCTTAGGCCTAGTAGAGATGATGAATAGAGGTGTTCTCACACCAGACGTGGTGATTATCCTTGATACAGATGTAGAGACTGCTCTATCTAGGATAGATAGTAGAGAGAAAACCAGGTTTGAATACGTCGATTTACAGAGGAAGGTTAGGGAGGCCTACTTGGAAATAGCTAGGGAGCGGAGCTACTACGTCGTTGATGCTTCCCCACCCCCCGAATACGTGTTCAACGAAATATTATCTATCATTGAAAGACATCTAGAAAAATGGGGCAATAAGTAGAGGTGTTTTCTCGACAAACTTCTTGTTACCAACTCCACAATAGACTATTGGCGAATTATCGTGGAAACCGTAGAAACCTTGGTGTAGTGGACATTTAAGACATTTCTTGAAGGATACGTGTTTGTGCGCTAGGGGGCAATGTAGGATTAACTCAACTTTTCTCGGCTTTGTCGGCGTTAACGCACACTTTATTTTTACCTGAGGCCATATACCCTCAAGCCCCCTAAAGTATGGGCAGCTTCTACACTGGGATACTGTCACTGTATCCTTCTTGGGACACTCTGTCACTAGCGTATTTATCGGTACATTCATTAATACCACTACCACCTAGTTTCGTAGAAGCCAGAATAAAGTGGTCGTTAACAAGATGTAAACTGATGGGCCACTTGGAACATATCTATATAAGTTTTTCGTAATAACATTCATATAGTAACCAGGTGTTGTACCAGAGCTATCTATTTTGATGTAAACTACTTAAGCGATACATTGTTTACTTCTTGAGCCTGAAATGATAGCGCTAGTAACTAATGATGATGGTCCAGGGAGCCCTGGCTTAGAGGCTCTTATTGAGGAAGCTCTTAAGGCCGGTTTTAAACTATATTTAGCTATACCATCTGGACAGCGTAGTGGTAGTGGAAAAGCAGTTAAATTTAGAGTCTCCTACGAAGAAAGAGAACTTTGGGGCGTAAAGACGTTTATCGTAGACGGTACTCCAGCTGATGCAGTATCAGCAGCCTTAGACGTACTCATAGATAGGGTAGATATCGTTCTATGCGGTGTTAATATTGGTCCTAATCTCGGTATATGGGATATATTGTCTTCTGGGACCCTAGGTGCTGCATTTGAAGCAGCGATAAGGGGTATACCAGCTGTAGCGTCTTCTCTCGTAGCTAGACATTGGGAAGAATTTAAGTCCTTTAACAAAGATAATTACGTTATACCAGCTAGACTAGCCATAGAAGTAGCTAAGGCTTTTTTACGGGAGAAACTTGCAGAGGACATCGATATAGTAAATATTAATGTCCCCTCATGGGAAATTAAGGGGATAAAAGCTACATTTATTGAGAGAAAACCCATACACAGGATATATGTAAAAACTGCAGGCAATGTTCTCGAAGCAGGTAGCTGGTTTCTAGAAGATTACGTGTGTTCAACTCCTGGAAGTGATATCTGTGAAGTAATTAAGGGCTATATATCTGTAACTCCTATAAAGCTTGAATCTATGCTAGATTCCAGGTTTTTAAGTAGAGTTTCAGAAATTATTTCCCATTTAAATATATAAGACCTGTATTTCTTCCCTATTTGCTATGATAAAGGTCATTGGGATTAATGGTTCACCAAGGAAGTATGGTAATACAGCAAAGTTGCTTGAGTTGGCATTGGGTGGAGCAAGGAAGGAGGGGGCGCAGACGGTTAGGTATGATCTATATGAAATGGATATTAAGCCATGTATGGGTTGTTTAAGCGATGAACAGCTCGCATGTAAGCCTCCATGTGTATTTGAAGACGATATGACAAGAATATACGATGATATCCTTGAGGCGGATTGCTTAATTATATCAACCCCGATCTACTGGTTTAATGTTAGTGGGCCCCTGAAGAACTTTATTGATAGGTTAACGGTTTTTGAGAATATGATATATCATGTTGGGTATAGCCTTGTTGAAGGGAAGATCGCTGGGGTTATAGCTGTTGGAAATGAGCAAGGGGGGGCAGCTGTTATATCTAACTTACTATTAACCCTCAACTCCATGGGGTTTATCATCCCTCCCTGGTGCTTTACATACTTTACGAAGATAAGTGATGTATTGAATGATAGTAATGCTGTATTAGATGCAGTTAATGTTGGTAGAGTTGTAGTAAAGATGGCCAAGATAACTAGGAATGCTGGAAGATGGTATAAAAGTTCTCTACCCTATCTGGAGGAGCTTTTATACCATGTCGAGAGTAAAGCAGAGAAATATTTAGAGAAGGAGTATACTGAGAGGAGAAAAAAGTTTGAATCACTATATTCTAGCGGTGAGTCCAGGCAATAGAGCCATTTTGGGAAATATTTCCAGCATATATTCTGGTACAGAACAGCATGCGCCATATATCTCTAATTTCTTCTCCCTGGCTATGTGTGGGAGAGGGTTAACTACCCTATCGATAAGCCCGCTTGAAATAAGGATGGTGTCAAGTTTCCTCCTATATATGGGTGGTCTCATACAACCTAGAGCTATTATTCCACCAAATCTCCTCCTAGAGTATTTCATTATGGAAACGACTTCATTAAGCTGTGGAGGTGTAAAACTGTACATTGGTGTACCGGGAGTAGGGGTAAAGACTAGGAAAACTATCATTTCTACATTATATTCTATCGCTGCGTCCACCGCCTCGTACTCATACTTTATTTTCCCATATCTAAATCCTATAGGGATATGCGTAGCTACATGAGTAGGCCCTTTCTCTAGGAGATTTATGAGAGAATTGATGTAATCCGATGGTTCTATCTGCTTAAGACCTTTTATTTCTTTGATAACAGTAGGGTCTAAGATCAACTCATAGTCAACTATATCAACTCCATTTATCCTCAATAACTCGGCATCGTTTTCTGACACTAAGCCTGGATGAATGCTAATTACTAACTCTAGTTCATCCTTTATCCTCTTAATCGCTCTAAGGAAGGGGATAAATGGAGTTCTCCCACGTAAATCGCTTCCACCACTAATAAGTATCCCTCTAGCCCCTCTCCCCCTCAGCTCTACAGCTAAATCATATAATTGCCTTGGTGTTATCGCTGAGTACATTCCCCGAAGATATTTTCCACAACAGTATCGACACTTTAATGAACATTTTTCACCAGTTATGCTGATGCTAGGAAAAGAGATATGTGGGTAAAAAGCTTTTATAGTCAATCTACAACCCTCGCTGATAGTTCCCGAAGTATCTTATCCATATTTTTCTTCACTAGATCCATGTTTGGGTAATTGTAGATCATCCTGGGGCTCTCATTGTAGAATGGTCTATTACACCATGGACAACCACTAGTTAACACAGCTTTATGAATGTTTCTTAGCCACCTAGGATCTCGTTTTAGATACACTTTCCCCCCACATAACTTAACTATGGTATCTATTTCTTGCCCAGTTGATAGCATGAATCTAAGTACTTGCATAACCCTATAGCCACTAATACTTGGTTGAGGAGCATTAGCTAGGGGAGTTCCACGTATAGGTGTAAAAGAGAAGAGAGAAACATCGGCGCCCATTTTATACAGCATCTTCATGGCTCTGAGGAACTCTTCCTCACTCTCCCCTAAACCATATATGAGGTGGATATGTACCTTTTTTTCACCAAATACTGCTAGCCCATCCCTTATGAAATCCAGGTATTTCTCCCATGTGTAAGGTTTGTTGACATTTCTGAAAATTTTTGGCGTCGCTGCATCAAGCCCTATACCTAGTCTCTCAACACCAGCCTCATATAAGCTATACAGTACTTCTCTATTGACAGGGGTTATTGCAATAGATAGTGGAATACCTGTAGAAGACAGCCTCCTACTTATTTCGATAGCTTCATCGATAAAATCGTCCTTAATAACTGCTTGGAAACATACTCTCTTCACCCTAGTGTTCCCCTTTAACCTACCGAGTATATCCTCTAGCCTAACCCGTGGCCATATAATCCTAGATAGGAAATCCTTACTGCCAATGTTTACCCTAGCTTGTGTACAGAAGGCGCAGCTTGCTTTACATCCACCTGGAGAATACTGGAGAAAATAGATTGTAGATGGCTCTGCATCCATTTTAAGCTTAGTTAACCCTAGCATTGCTAGAGATCCCTGCGATACTCTAATGAGCACGTGATTTAGGAATTAAAGCCTCCTTATATTCCATATGGATATCGAAATTCTTTTAATACTTAATATGTGAGTTTACTCTAGAGTAAAAAATGTCTAGTGAAATCATAAAGTTTCTCCTAAGATCTGAAGGTAGGCGACGCCTTCTGAGAGAAATAGCTAGGGAGAAAGTTATAACTACAAGCGAGTTGGCTGCTAGAACAGGGCTAACTAGACAGGCTGTTACTAGGTATGTAAAAGAGTTTGAGGATGCTGGATTAATAACCATCAAGAAGGGACAGAAACCTTGGATAATTATTGCTGGAGAAGATCTTGAATATTACTTATATGGTTTACCTACCCTCGAGGAGCAAAGAAAGGTACTAAGGTATCCCTGTAGCTGGAGCGGGTTCCCCGAGTGTATTATTAGGAACGAACTCTCTCTAACAATTATATGGGGGTCACAGAGCATAACCTTCGCTAAGGCTCACGACGCTGTAGGGATACCTGAGTTAGTTGTATCACTTATAAGATATGCCCGAGATAGAGGGATTAGATGGGAAAATATCGATATTAGGTCTGCAATAGATAGTGTAGCTGTCTCCGACCCAAGTCTGCTCAATTCCCACCTCCTACTACTTGGCTCGGGAGTAGTTAATATGCTGACAGCAAAGATAATGGAGATATTTACTCCTCCAATAAGGTTTGAGCCGCCTCTAGGGAGGGAGATACTATCTGACATTACTGGAACATTTTACTCAGCTGGACATCCTGTACATAGGAATGCTGGTTTACTAGCTCTGCTACCTAACCCATGGAGTAAGGAGAGGGTAGCTATAGTAGCTGCAGGTATTTTTAGGCAAGGCACCACTGCGGCTGTAAAAGCGTTGATACAACACTTGAGGAGGATACATTTAATCGAGAACCATCCCTCGGCTGGTATCCCTATAAGGGTGGTAAGAGCTGATGAGCGGGGAGAGTTTATAGGCTTCTTGGAGTAGTTTATGGATTAGAAGAATTTTATCCCAGTTTAAGTATTAACTCATAGCTATGCCGGGTATTTGGCGATTAATAGTTAGGGAACATGGTTCTGCATCGTGGAATATGGCTGTTGATGAAGCCATGCTTGAAGCTAGGATTAGGGGTTTAGTTCCAAATACCCTTAGGCTCTACTTCTTTAGCCCAAGTGCTGTAACAATAGGTTATTTCCAGAGGATTAGGGAGGTAGTGGATCTCGAGTACGCTGGGAAAATAGGGGTGGATGTTGTTAGGAGAGTTACTGGGGGCGGTGCTGTATACCACGATGAATATGGCGAAGTTACCTACTGCGTTGTCCTCGATCGTGCCAGTGTACCCGATGATATTATTGAGAGCTATAGGTACGTATGTAGCGGACTTATATCAGCTATTAGAAAATTTGGCTTAGCAGCTAGATTTGTTCCAGTAAATGATATCGTAGTGAATGGGAAAAAAATCTCAGGTAGCGCACAGATCAGGAGAAGGGGGGTTCTCATGCAACATGGGACCTTGATGTACAACACAGATATCTATACCCTAGGTAGGCTACTTAAGGTTCCCGAAGAGAAACTTAGAGCACATGGTGTTAACAGTATCTATGCTAGGGTGACTACGATTTCACGCGAGTTGAAACGGGTTGTAGATAGGGATGAGGTAGTTGAGAAAATTATTGGTGGCTTTAGGGAGGCATTGGATATAGAGCTGGAAGAATCCTCCCTAACGGGGTGGGAGAGAAAGATGGCTGAGGAACTAGTGGAGAGGAAATATTCTAGGGTGGAGTGGAACTATAGGAGGTGATTTTTATGCGCTCTGCGTATAGGAAGATCCGGGGCGGTAAGAGTATTAGAGTTGAGCTAGAGGTAGAGGAGTGTTGTATCAGGGAGATAATTATTAGTGGGGACTTCTTCGCATATCCTGAGACAGTAATCGAGGAGTTGGAGGAGGCTTTAAGGGGGAAATCAATTAGTGATGTGGGGAAGATAATTGATAGCTTCAGGAGGAGAAGCCAGCTTGTTGGAGTAGATTGGGGCGATATACTCGATATAATACTTTCTTTATATCCTGAGTGCCTAGATATGATAAAAGATAAGTAAATCACTACATACGGCAGATACCTTTAGTATCTAAGTGATTGTCCGTGTGTGATATTTTAGTGGTTGTGGGTGCTTGTATAGGCTTCCCCTCTATATTTCTTCGCTTGTCCTAGGGTCGTTAGTGGCTGCATTGGCTGGCACCACTAGGTGTGGGTTACAGGGGGTTTAGCCGTCGTAGCCTAGCGGCTGATAGCTCTTACTCAAATGAGTAAATAGTCTATTATGGCTAAACTAGATATATCTCCTCAATGACGCGCCCCGCAACAGTCTCTAGATAAAGTGGTAGAAAAAGGCTTACAAGATAGGTTCAGCGGTGCTGTTAACTTAAGGGGTTTTTGTGGGGGTTCGCTCATTGTGGGGTGCTGGGTTTTGGTAGGTTTGGGCTTCCCCTTAGCTGAATGTTTTCATCATTGCTTTGGGCTCGCAGGATAGCCTACACAGCTAGCCATAAGCACCCCTCTCACACACCCCCACTCCCCCAGCACAGGGGCAGCTCCCCAGCTTGGGCCAAGGGGCTAACTTGGGGTCTCCGGGTTTTCATCCAAAAATAGTGTTAGAATAGATATTAAAAACTATTTTGTTTTTCACCAGCATATATACTTATTC
>JALURH010000120.1 GCA_027017025.1 Thermofilaceae archaeon | reverse complement strand
GTATACAGTATTGTTTAATCCATTTAAACTATTAAAATAGTTAAATTTATGTTTTCAACCAAATTTTTCCCTAGCTTTCTCCACAGCCTCCCTCGTAAATAACTTGTAGGGCCCAAGTTTGCCTCCAAAATTAGTAGCAGTTATCTTAACCACTCCATTAATCTCTGATGCAGCTACTATGCCCACACCCATAGCGAGAAGGACATCATCAAACCTTAGGCCATTAATAACTATCTCATAAACACAGTTAACATCTTTTGGGAGCATGGTTTCCTTCACTTTATCCTTAAGTGTCGGGCAAAAAAGGTGGTTAGTAGTAGCAGCCAATTTAGGGTATTTCATTGAACCAACCTTTGAGCCAGACCTTACTATTCCACCGGGGAACGGTAATATAACGTTCCTACATTTATTCCTAATAGTTTTTACAGCTGTCTCAGCTGCTTCTAAACCCGAATCTAAATCCTTAGCTAATATTATTATATTTCCTCCAGCTACTGCCTTAACTACCCCAAGGGTGTCTTCAATGATGAACTCTCCCTCCATGACTGGGATATGCCAGAGCTTCATACCGTCTCTATCCTCTACATACTGGAAGCCATCTCCGAACTTACCTATTGCATCCCCAACCTTCATCTTCCTCTTAACTTTCCTCAAACCGTCGAAAACAGCTGTTGTTGGGCAGGTTAGAACGCATTGACCAATCCTAGAAAGTACCTGGAACTTTAGCTCAGGAATAGACCTATGGTATATTTGGACTAGTACGCCTGGCCTACCATCTGGGGTATACTTCTCAGAGACTAGGGCCTCGATACCTGCTTCTGCTGGAGACATAATTATGGATGTAGCAAAGCCTGTTGCGACTCTAGCTGCAGTCAAAGCCCACCTCCTATTTTTTGCCGTAATTAGGAACCTAGTTGAATACATTGGAAAAGCTTCAGCAAAAGTTTCCTCAACCTCAACGTTGTTTAGAAACATCCTTCAACCACCAGTTGATGATTTGTATCAATCTGTGTTATTAATTTTTAAAGTATAAATGTGTTGATATACATGTATAATCTGGCTGAGGTGGTTAAGGTTTGTCTCCGGAGGTAGTAAAGGTAGGGGTTATTAAGCTTGGCTGTGTTGGAGCCGCACCGCTTCTCGAATATCTCCTCGATGAGAGAGCTGATAGAAACGACATCAAGGTTAGGGTGGTAACATCAGGTGCGAAGTTACATGAAGAAGAGGCAGAAGAAGTTACCAAAGCCTTGCTAGAGTTTAAACCCGATTTAGCTATTGTGGTTAGCCCGAATGCTGCTCTACCAGGCCCCAGGAAGGCACGCGACGTTCTCCACGAAGCTGGTATACCAACCATAGTTATATCCGATGCTCCAGCTAAGAAAGCGGTTGGGGAGCTTGAAGAGAAGGGAATTGGATACATTATTGTACTTGCCGACTCTATGATTGGGGCTCGAAGAGAGTTTCTTGACCCAATTGAGATGGCTGCATTTAATTCAGACATTATACGTGTCTTAGCATTCACTGGTGTCTACAACATATTATATGAAGCAATCGATAAAGCTATAGAGGCTATAAAGAACGGTGAGAAACCTGAGTTACCGAAGATTATTGTCAACTCCGAGAAAGCAGTAGAAGCTGCCCACTACTCAAACCCATATGCTAAGTCTAAAGCTATAGCAGCATTTGAGATTGCTGCAACTGTCTCTAAGTTGACGACTGCAGCATGCTTTAAGATACAGGAGTGGGAAAGATACACCATAGTGGCTTCTGCAGCACACGAGATGATGAGGTATGCAGCTAAGCTGGCCGACGAAGCTAGAGAGATCGAGAAATATGGCGATACTGTTGTTAGGAGACCGCACTCCAAGAAGGGCAAGATTCTCCACAAAACAAAGCTACTAGAAAAACCGGCTAAGACGGGATAGGCTGTGGCGGGCTTAAATCTGGTGCTAGTAACTGGTCGTAGCTTAAGCCAAGGCGAAGGTCTGGATATAGGAAAAACTACCAAAGATTACTTTGAGGGAGTCGCTATAATCGAGCTAGACGGAGAAGACTTAGAAGCTCTAGGCGTTGTGGAGGGAGGTAAAGTTAAAGTTGAAACCGAGTATGGATCTATAGTTGTAAGAGCTATTAAATCCAGGAGGAAACATAAGGGTATAGCATTCATGCCCATGGGTCCGTGGGCTAGCCTAGTAATTGACCCAAATACTTATGGTTCTGGAATGCCTACCCTGAAGGGTATTAAGGCAAGAATACTTCCAACAGACGAGAAAATACCTGGCATTAAAGAGATTTTGGAGAGAATATATAATATCAGGGTTAAGGAGATACCTAAGGAGACGCTAAGTGAAGGAGAGAGTGTATCTACTGCTAGCAGAGTAATAGATAATGTTGCGTGTAGCTTCTGTGGTTGTTTATGCGACGACTTGGAGGTTGAAGTTAGGAATAATAGGGTAGTTAAGGTTAGGAAAGCTTGTTCTCTAGGATCATCAAAACTTTTACACTCACGTGAAAACAGGATACTAAACCCCTATGTACGGGAGAATGGTGTACTTGTGAGAGTAGACCTTAGGTCAGCGGTAAAGAAGGCAGCTGAAATTTTAGCCAACGCTAAGTACCCCTTACTCTATGGCTGGAGTAATACATCTGTTGAGGCAATAAGGGTTGGCGTAGAGCTAGCTGAATATATCGGAGGAGTATTCGATAATACAAGCGTCATATGCCACGGCCCTACAATCCAGGCTGTACAGGAAGCTGGTTTTGTTACATCAACTCTCGGTAAGGTGAAGAACTATGCTGATTTAATAATCTACTGGGGTTGTAACCCCCTGAATGCTCACCCTAGGCATTTAGCACGGTATAGTGCTTTCGCAAAAGGTATCTACGCTAAGTCTAGGAGGGATAGGAAGATAGTTGTAATAGATGTTAGGGAGACAGATACCGCTAAGGTAGCGGATCTCTTTATTAAGGTTAAACCCAACAGCGACTATGAGCTAGCAACAGCGCTTAGGATGGCTATTAGGGGTTATGATATTGAATCTGGAAAGGTTGCTGGAGTTAATGTAGAGAAAATACGTGAGTTAGCGGAAATGATGGTTTCAGCAAAATTTGGCGTAATATTCTATGGACTAGGCCTAACTATGACTCAGGGTAAGGGGAGGAACATTGAGGAACTAATAAGGCTTGCACAGGACCTCAATGAGTGGACAAAATTTGTCGCTATACCTATGAGGGGGCACTATAATGTTGTTGGAGCTAACCAAGTGAGTACATGGACTACAGGTTACGCGTTCTCAGTAGATTTCCGGAGAGGATACCCGAGGTATAATCCGGGTGTAACGTCGGCTACAGACTTATTAAATAACGGGGATGTGGATGCAGCCCTAATAGTAGCTTCTGACCCAGTTGCCCATATGCCGGCTAAAGCGGTGGAGAATCTCGTAAAAATACCTGTTGTAACCTTAGATCCGAAGTGGAGTCTAACTGCTGTAGCATCTACCGTTGTTATACCTGTTGCTATGACAGGGGTTGAAGTTGGTGGTACAGCCTATAGGATGGATAAAGTCCCTATAAGATTGAAGAAACTTGTTGAGCCGCCTCCCGGGATCCTAAGTGATGAAGATGTCCTTAGGATGATTTTAGAGGAAGTTAAAAAGTTGAGGTGATATTATGGATTTGTTAATTAAGAATGGTTTTGTTTATGACCCGATAAATGGTGTGAATGGCGAAGTACTAGATATTGGTGTTAGAGGCGGTAAAATAGTTGATCCAAGCGAGGTTGATCCACGGGAAGCGAAGGTTATAGATGCTAGAGGAAAGGTTGTAATGCCTGGGGGCATAGATATCCATACACATATCGCTGGGCCGAAAGTGAATACTGGTAGATTGATGATGCCAAGTGACCACTACTTTAGTTTTATGAAATTCGAGAAAGGTGTTCATAGATCTGGTACAGGTAAATATACTCCATCAACATTCCTAACAGGGTATAGGTATGCTAGGATGGGCTGGACTATGGCTGTTGAACCAGCGACTCCCCCGCTTAAAACATTACATACTCATGAGGAGTTAGATGATACTCCAATGATAGATAAGCTGTGCTTCCTACTTCTCGACTCAAACCGTATACTCCTAGACTACCTTAGCCAGGGGGATCTAGATCGTTTCCGTACACTTATAGTATGGTTCTTAGAGGCTACAAAGAGTTATGCTGTGAAACTAGTAGATCCAGGGGTGGCTATATCGTGGAGCTGGGGTAGGGGTTACGGCCTAGATATAGATGATGAGATAGAGCCATACGGTATAACCCCGAGGGATATTATAACTAGTTTCTGTAGGGTGAATCAGGAACTTAAGCTCCCACATACGATACATGTGCATTGTAACAGACTAGGTATTCCAGGGAACTATGAGACAACTCTAAAAACTATGAAATCAACCTCCCACCTATCTGTGGGCGGGGAAGTTAATATCCATATAACTCATGCTCAATACAATAGTTACTCAGGAGAATCTTGGTTCGATTTAGGTTCTGGTAGTGAGGAAATAGCTAAGTATGTGAATAACCATGCACACGTTAGCCTAGATATAGGTCAAATAGATTTTGGGACAGCTATCACGATGACTGCTGATGCACCATTCGAATATGCTCTCTTCCACCTTTCGAGGTGGAAGTGGGGTGGGGCAGAGGTGGAGAATGAAGCTGCCTCTGGGATAGTGCCATTCAAGTACAGGAAAAGAAACTTCGTTAATACTATCCAGTGGTGTATAGGTCTTGAACTCACACTTTTATCCAAAGATCTCTGGAGGGTGATATTAACGACTGACCACCCGAATGGAGCACCATTCACGCGTTATCCAAAAATTATTGCATTATTGATGAGCAAAAACTATAGAGAAGAAATATTCAAGAAGCTTAGTAGGAGGGGGTTAAAGAAGTCTATTCTACCGAGTATCGATAGAGAGCTTACCCTATACGATATTGCTATAATAACGAGAGCGGCCCCAGCCAGGCTACTGGGTATCGATAACTTTAAAGGACATTTAGGCGTGGGGGCTGATGCAGACGTAGCTATATACGATATTGATCCAGAGAAAATTGATCTCTCCAGAGACTATATGAAGATTAAAGAAAGATTTAGCCGTGCTCTCTACACCATTAAAGGTGGGGAAATCGTAGTTAAAGGGGGTGAGATAGTTAAAGAGGTATACGGTACAACCTACGCGGTTAAGTTTAGGGAGGAGATAGATAAGTCTCTCCTAAAGGAACTGGAGGAGAAGTTTAGGGAATACTACACTATTAGTCTCTCAAACTACTGGATCCCTGAGGAGGGGATTAGGCACCTAAGATATATTTACTGTGGGTAGGTGGGTGATATGGGTAGGCGTTTTATAGTAACCCCCAAAGAGGACTTAACTGTACTAGTGGAAGCTGAGAGGATAAAACCTGAGATTTTTGCCGGTAAGACTCTTGATGAAATAAGGGAACTAATCGTCTATGAGGGAAATAGGCGACGTAAACTAGGTGAACTCTTCAATATTCAGGAGGAGAAGGTTGAGGGCGAGGAAATAAGTATAGTACTTAGAGGCGATTTCTCCAAGGTTTCACGTATAGGCGAGGAAATGGGTACTGGAGAGATAATAATTGACGGAAACTGTGGTAGTTTCCTTGGGTATAAGATGAAAGGTGGAAAAATAATTGTTAAGGGAGATGCTGGAAGCTGGCTAGGAGCAGAAATGAGGAAGGGAACGATAGAGGTGTATGGGAATGCAGGTGACCACGTCGGCGCTCCCCTAAGAGGTTTAAAGAAGAATAGGGCAATGAGGGGAGGTATGATTATTATCCACGGAGATGCTGGGACAGAGGTGGGAGCGTATATGGTTAAGGGGACTATCATAGTTGAGGGTAACTGCTCTGTTCTCCCTGGGTTAAAGATGTCTGGGGGAACGGTACTTATTATGGGGGACTGTATGGGGAAGGCTGGTGCACGTATGAGTGGTGGTAAAGTCATAATATGTGGTAAAGCTGGTGAAATACTTCCATCGTTCTATATAGATTCCATAGTTCCTTCAGTAAAAGCTAAGGGAAGGAAAATTGAGGGACCATTTTACCTATTCTTGGGAGATGTATTGGAGAATGCGTCCTGTAGTGGGAGACTCTTTGTTAGTGTTAATAATAACCCTGAGCTAAAGGTATATGAGGAGTTGATAGAATCTGGTGGTACTTAATGGTGGGTTTTAGTTTAAATAAGCTTGCCTTACGGGTCGTTGATGAAATAATAGAGAAAAAGGATATTCTCAGGGTTAATGTCTTTAAGTCTACTAGTGGTGCAACACTCATAGATTTTGGGGTAAAAGTTGATGGGGGGTACGAAGCTGGGGTCTATGCTGCCAAGGTTTGTCTAGCAGGTCTAGCTAATATAACCCTACGTTATCACGATTATGGTGACATAGTACTTCCTGTCATAGACCAGTTTATAGAGCACCCTGTCTTAGCGTGCATGGCTTCCCAATATGCTGGGTGGAAAGTATCCCATGGAGAATTCTTTGCCATGGGATCTGGCCCTGCACGAGCACTAGCCAAGAAGCCGAAGAAACTCTACAAGGAGATAGGGTACGAGGAAGCGTCCGACGAGGCTGTTTTAGTCCTAGAGACTTACCAGGTTCCTGGAGACGAAGTCCTAGGGATGATAGCGGAGAAATGCGGCGTATCTGTAAGTAACCTATATGTTCTCTTGGTACCAACAAATAGTCTCGCAGGCTCTATCCAGATAAGTTGTAGGATAGCAGAAACTGGGATACATAGACTACATGTACTACATTTCCCCCTAGATAGAATCGTAAGTGCTGCGGGGATGTGCCCAATAGCACCACTACATCCAGATCCAACAGTTATGATGGGTAGAACAAATGATGCACTAATATACGCTGGGGAGACATACTATACAGTTAGATACGAGAATGAGGAAGAGCTAGAAGGGTTTGTTAAAGAAGCTCCATCAGATAAATCAAGTAGTTATGGGAAACCATTCTATGAAATCTTTAAAGAAGCTGGATACGACTTCTACAAAATAGATCCTGGGTTATTCGCGCCAGCAAAGATAACTATAAACAATATTGTGACGGGAAAAACCTTTAGCAGCGGAAAGATAAATATTGATGTCTTGAGGAAATCCTGGGAAATATAATCCTAAACTTCAATTTTATTTTTAAAGCCAATGTTTACCGCTAGGCGCTCTATTTAGGGAACAAACTTTCTCCCATTAGTTGGCGATGAACTCTAAATATTCATTAGGATTATTGTAGATATCTACATTGTGTAGATTCTTATAAAACCGGGGATGGTGATATCTTGGCCAAAATAGGAATCTTCTCTAGAAACCCGTTTTCTTGGCCTAGTCAGCAACTACAGCAAGCCATAATATACTATGGTTATGAACCAGTGTTTCTCAAACTATCTAGGATAGTGAATTGGATAGGTTTTAATGACTGGAAAGCTACGTCGGAGGGAGTTAATCTTTACGAACTTCTAGCAATGATTGTGAGGCCAATCGGTAGATGCTCGCTGGAGGAGGCTATCTATAGGCTAGATGCTCTGCACCGCTTAGTTAGGGCAGGCAAAATTGTGGTAAATAGTCCTTCGGCTATCGAGAAATGTATCGATAAATTCTACTCTCTATCGCTTTTGGAGGAGAATGGTCTCCCGGTACCCAAGACGGTGGTAGCTGAAGACGCGAATGATGCTCTAGAAGCTTTCCACAAGCTGGGAGGAGACGTTGTAGTTAAACCTATTTTCGGTTCCAGGGGGGTGGGGATTACTAGAGTTAGTGACCCAGAAATTGCTATTAGGATATTCCGTACACTACAATTTTATCACGGTGTAATATATCTACAGGAGTTTATACACCACGGCAAGAGAGATATAAGAATGTTTGTCGTGGGAGATGAGGTAGTTGCCGCTATGTATAGGGAGAGTGATAGCTGGAAAACAAATATTGCTCAAGGAGCTAGGCCAGTAGCGTTTAGGCCTAGTGACGAGCTGGAAGAAATTGCTATAAAAGCCTGCAGAGTTCTTGGCTGTGAGGTAGCTGGTGTAGACATACTGGAAAGCCCTAGGGGCTACCTTATAACCGAAATTAATAGTCAACCTGGGTGGCGTGGGCTACAGTCGGTAACTAAAGTAAATATTGCCAGGAAAATAGTAAAGTATGTATTAAGGAGAGCTAAGAGCTAGCGGAATCGGGTAGTAGACTACAGCCTATGTAACATAAAATTATGTAGCTGTAATGTAGCAAGTTATGTGGCCCATAGTTTTATCCCTCTACTGAAATCTCTATAAGGTGTTTCAACGATTTTCTTAAAGAGGGAGATATGAACCTAGAGGTGCCAGACTATGTATCTAGGTGTCTTCAACTTGCAATACTACTTGAGGTTAGTGCATACCCTAAACCTGGTAACGTACATAGGACACGTGATTTCAGTGATACAAGATATGAGCATTTCTTGGCTTCAGCGGTGGCTGTCTCCCCCTATTTCAGGAAGGCTGCTGAACGCGGTATTCTCTATTCCAGCGGCAACATCGATGCCAGCGAGATCGGTATTGGTTCACTAATTAGAGGGTCTGTTGAAGAGATTCTCTCTTGGCAGCATGGAGGAAATACTCTGCTTGGAACCATAATACTTCTCATCCCTATGGCTGTATCGGCTGGAGCTACTATAAACACCGAGAAATTTTTCTCTCAACATGTATTTAGGAGAAACATAGGTGTCGTTACTAAGTTTACTACACCAGAAGATGCTGTAGCCGTCTATGAAGCAATTAGAAAAGCTAAGCCGGGGGGTTTGGGTAAAGCTCCGGAGCTCGATGTACATGATCCTAGATCTACTACTAGGATACTGAGGGAGAAGATAACACTGCTAGAAATATTTAAGATAGCATCTAGGTATGACTCAGTAGCATCGGAGTGGGTTAGTAATTATAGAGTAACGTTTGAGATAGGGTATCCATATATCAAGAGGGAGTTAAGTAGGCATGGAGACATAAATATAGCTACGGTACATACATTCCTCAAGATACTCTCGGAAGTACCTGATACGCTTATTGCGAGGAAGGTTGGTATAGAGAAAGCCAAAGAAATCTCGTTAATGGCGAAACATATTTTGGAGCTAGGCGGACTCCTAACCGGAGATGGAAGAAGAGAATTAGATAGATTCGACAGAATGTTGCACGATCCTGAACATTTATTAAATCCGGGAACTACAGCAGACCTAGTTTCAGCTACTTTAGCTACCCTAATCCTAAGCGGCTATCGCCCCTAATTCTCCACAGTAATATAACTGCTCGATAATTAATGAAGAATCATTTAAGCTGGAACTATAGTACTTTGCTAGTGAAGATATAATTGGTTTTGATGCCAAGATGCATTACAACTTGGTCTCGAGTTCTCTTAATGTAGTTACCAGTAGTTTCGAAGGAACCGTTCCCCTACTCTGTATTGTTTTGTTTTTTTGATACAGAGTAGGTCATTACGGTTGGGCATCCTCCATGCCCGACTGCGGGAGCACCTACGCACTTGTTCGGCACTCCCCTCATCGAACATGGATTCACATAGGCTCATCCCCCTCGCCCTCATCATCAGGGTCGAAATACAGGTAGATCCATACCCTCAGAGTTTATAAGCATTTCTTAGAGCTCAAAAAGACACAAAAAAGCCATAATCCGACACAGCTTCATGAAACAGTTTCAACACCCTCCTATATATCTCGTAACTAGATGGAATCTTCTCTGCAAGCTCTTTCATCGTGCTCTTTTCTTCAGTAATAAATATATCTGAATTCACGTAGGCTGATGCAAGAATTGAACAATCAATATAGTCACTATGGTAATTATAAAGCATTGTTGCGATAAGATCAATATCGTAGGTATACCAAGGTATAATTTCAAACTCTTCACTTGTAGTTAAGAAGAGTAAACCATCAGTGAATGATTCTAGGATAGATGCGTCCTCTTTAGCGAACTTTAACACTTTCCATTTAGCCCCTAAGATGCTGAGAGAGTTAATCATGAGATGATAATTTCCAGCTAACTTAACCAGGAGAAGAGGAACGGCAAAAGGGTGTACATGTGTCCCCAAAACCACAGATACGACAGGGATTTCTCTTCATGCTGGAACCTGGTAATCAAGTACTTTAAGCAGTATAGGCGGAGTATAGAGATGCTATTTGAAGGGCTTGACCCAAGGGCACTGGGTGCCCCGCCCTAGAACCCTAGTGACCCCCTAAGTATACCCTGTTGGCTCCCCGGCTCCTTGCTCGGGAGCCTCCCCTGTGCTGGGGGATGGGGGGTGTGTGAGTGGGGGCTGGCTTACTGGGTGTGGGCGACCCCGGGAGCAAAAGCGATGATGAAGCGCAAGGGCTAAGGGGAAGCCCAAAAACACACACCCAGCCCCCAAACAATGAGCAAACCCCCCACAAAACCTTAAAACAGCATAATAGCCAATAGCATGATATAGAGTAAACTTGCTTACCGGGGAGGATATGGTACATGTAGAATTGTGGAAGTGGGAGAATTGTGGGGAAAAAATAAGGACACTAAGAGGTCGTCTAGGTTTTCCAGATGAGCCTGTACTTAGGTTTCTAGGCCTTAAGTTGTCACTAGAAGATGGGAGAATATATGATGAGATCAGGCAGAAATACTATAGGTATGTGGAACCGATATACTGTATCCTAAGTGGGTATGCAGATGCTTCACCCGTCGAGGAGAGTGGTCAGCTTATATCCTTTAGTAAACTTCCAGGTGGAGCACAGTATTACAGCGTGTTTATGCAGAGAACCGCTAAACCCATAGAGAAAACATTCTGTACACAACCTCGACTCCTAATAGAATCAGCCAGGCTCATTGGTGGTAAACAACTAAGCTATGGCGACTACTCGGTAAAAATATACTCACTACCCCTAGTGCCGATAGTGATAGTTCTCTGGGAGGGAGAAGAGGATCTACCTCCATCTGTTAACATACTCTATGATTCAACAATAACAAACTATCTTACAACGGAGCAAACAGTTCTACTTAGCGAGTTAACTTCGTTGAGGCTTAAACACGCCTTAAAGAAGATTAGAAGTAGAACCTAGCGTTGGCGAGGTTAATGACTCTGGCTATTGTAGTACTCGCTGGAGGCTCCTCAAGGAGATTTAAGGGCGATAAGCTACTAGCGCCCCTAAAGGGTAAACCGGTGATTAAATATGTCGTGGAAAACATGGGGGAGTTAACAGATAACCTATATATATCTGTTAATAGGAGAGGAAGAGCTGAAGAAATCCTGCGGGTAGCTGGGATAGAGGCTATCCCTATAATAGATATCCAGAGTCTAGAGTGTATTGGTCCAGCTAGAGCTATTCTCTCCTCACTACTAGAAGTTAACGAGAATGAAGTAGTTTTTATCCCGGGAGACATGCCTTGGCTACCCTCCGACGTCGTGGAGAGATTCATCGATAAATGTAGGGAACTTAGAGCCGAGATAGCGTCACTCTACTGGGAGAACGGTATGGTCGAAATATTAATCCAATACCATAGGGCTAGTATCTCTAGAAACTATTGTCTAAAAGCCTCGCAACTGAGGAAGGATTATACAAGGCCATCAGATTTTCTTAGATGTATGCCTATTTCACACTACATATATATAGGTGAGATCTCAGAGAACCCTCTCTATTTCTCTAACATAAATACTAGGGACGACTTGCGGAGAGCTAGACCGAGAGGAGCTATAACCCGAAAATTGGGAACCATTAGTTTTTCTGGCGAAGAAAAAAGTTATTATTGGTTTGCCGCTAATGCATACGCCTCCGGGAACTATAGTGAGGCTGCACGTTTTTCGGATATGGAATCAAAGGTATATGAGGAAAAGAACCTAGTACATATAGCTATTCAATGCCTCATAGATTCCCTAAAGTACATGAAAGCACTTGGTCGAGACACAAGCTCTATTGAAGAAAAGATCGAAAAAATGAGGAGAAAATTTCTATCTAGGCTATAACCATTGCCTTACGAAGCTGTTGAATATTTGGTAGGTATTGGTGGTTGTTGGTAGGTGTGGGGCGGGGATGTGTGGGTGAGCTGAGGGCTTGGGGTGTGTGGGTTCCCCAGAGCCTAAGCATTTTTTTACCGT
>JALURH010000119.1 GCA_027017025.1 Thermofilaceae archaeon | reverse complement strand
GTGCCATTGCACCCTCCAACCATGTGGTGAATAAATGACCCCATGGTGAAGGATGCAGATGAGGGCTCTGGGAGGGGTTACCACGAAGGGGTGCGAGGCCAATAACATGCTCCCAATGAACCCAAGAGGCGAGCTGAGGCCAATGAACACCAAGCGGCTGATAGACCAGAGTCTACAAACAACTATAAAAGTCTATCAGCCGTAAACCCCTACTAAAGTATCCCCTCCACAAAGCTCTTGAGAACCCTGTGGACAAGCTCAATTTCATTAAATATCCAAGCTATATACGTGAAGTTTGCTAGCCTACCTAAAGTTTTCCTAAATAATTCTCTCTTGTTTTTGTGGAAACCTAGTGATACATCTAGTATCATTTTCTCCAACTCTTCCCTAGTAGCGAAAAAATTTGTTTCACATAGATAGCCAGACCAGAAAGGCCTCTCAGCCTGGAGGTGGAGGTTCGCAACTTCCTTCCTCGGTATATAGTACATTTTGACTCCATCTCTACTAAGGAGGAAAGCTAAGAAGGTTTCTACCCCATATCCTCCCCACAAACGTATGTGCTCGAGATTATATCTAGACGCTATACCTATAGGCATAACCCTATTGCTAGCTAAATTATGTATCTCGAAGGGCTCCGAGGCATGGAGTGGGAAAGCATCAAAATTAGATGTTATCCCATATCTATTGACCTGTCCTATCATACTCTTAGGTAAATACCTAGGCTCGGTTGTTCGCTCAAAGACTGGGAGTTGGATAACAGAGTCAGAGTATCTCCTAATTATTTTTTCCAGGAATACTATCTTCGTTCTAGCGGCTAGTTCATCATCGCCCTGTACTAGTATATAATCTGTACTATTAGAGAGATACCTTATGCCTCCCCACACTGGATTATAACCATAGTATACAATTGTCTCTACCCTCACTTTACCCTGAGTATTAAACCTTCTAACTAGAGTATCTATCCGCTCTATATTTCTGCATCTCTTACCGTCAATAACAACTAGGATTCCTAGGTTACAGCTATATCTGCTTTGTCGTAGATAGGACTGTATAGTGTAGCTAAGTGATTTCTCCCTATAGTATCCACATTTAGTTGGTATCAATACAGTTAGCTTCAATAATACCACCAAGTAACTCTAAAACTAGTTTAGGTGAGCTTAAGCTAAAGCAAGGTAGCTTTCTATTCAATGATACTAGACCATATAAGTATTGGGGGAGGAGTCTTTGCAAATCTTACATAATATAGCGGTGATCCATATTATAATCTAAAAAGTTTCTTCTAGTGTTTGCTGTGGAGCAAAAATTTATTCTAGAACTCTCCAAGCTTCTAAATTAATTAGAAAACATGGTAAAGATCTTCGGGGAACACTATTGCTATTTAAACATTATCTCCTATTTCAGCTCTCTACCACGCGTCTCAACACCTAATACAGCTATATCTAATGCAATAACTATGAAGGCTATACTTATCACCTGCAGTGTTCTCTCTACGCTAAGTCTAGACAACATGTAACCAGTTAATGTAGGTCCCACTATACCAGCTATCCTGCCGAAGCCACTAGCAAAGCCGTATCCCGCCCCCCTAATATAGGTTGGAAATGGCTCAGCAGTATAGGTCATTACTACGCCCCAAGCACCTAGGCAGAAGAAATCTATTAGGGAAAGCCAGAGAACTAGCTCTAAGGGTGTTTTAGATAGGGAGAAGCCTAGGATTGATATAGCTGTTGCCGCAGAGAACCCTATAAGTGTTGGTTTCCTCCCAACTCTATCTACAAGCAGTGCAGCTAGGAAGTAGCCAGGTATCTGTGCTAGAGAGGTTAGTAGGTTATAAAAGTATGCTTCAGGTAGAGGATACCCTATTTTCCTCATATACCCAATTATCCAGAGGAAGAACGAGTAGTATCCATATACTATGAAGAACCACATTACCCATATGCCAGCGGTAATTTTCCGAAGATCCTTCGACCACAGCTGCTTTAATGCACTGAGGGGAGATATCTTCTTGGCTTTAGCAAGGTATAATGGTGTTTCAGGTAGGAAGTAATGTAAGATAGCTAGGGACGCTAACACTGGTATAGCGCTTGACACAAAGTAGGTTCTCCAACCGAAACCGGGTATCACGAGGAAACCTAAGAGTGTTGCTAGAATCCAGCCATATGCCCAGAAAGAATCCAGTAGTACGAGTACTCTACCCCTAGTTGAAGGCTCCGTGAACTCGCTGAGGTATACAAAACATAGTGGGATAGTGCTCCCTATACCTATTCCAGTCAACACCCTAAGTAATATTAATTGGAGCCAGTCTGTCGAAAAAGAGCATAGTAGAGTAGATAAACCGAGTATAAGTAGGGCTATCTGGAGAGCTTTTTTCCTACCAACTCTATCGGCTAACCAGCCAAAGCTTGTTGCCCCAATAAACATACCGATGAAGACAGAGCCCGCTAGGAATCCCGCAAGCACTCCAGGTAAACCAAATTCTTCGCTAATTAGGGGGAGAGGAAGAGATATAAGTAGTAATGTTAGTGCAGCAAATGCATATGGTACCCCTATAGCTATGAGGAAGAAAAGAGTGCTCCCCACCCTCTTCTCCATCAAAAAACTAAATATATTCTAACTTAATTTTTTATCTCCTATCCTCCTAGAGATATATTCCCTGTATAGTTTATCAACAAGGCTGGAATTAACGTATCTACCATGGGATCTTAAACCTCCACTAAATGTTTTAGGGATATGTAGCAATTCGTGTAGCAATACCTTAATCTTCCCCTCATATGGCAAATTATCAAATTTCTCCGACAGAACCTCGATTACGTAATATGGTTTTATCTCCAGAGCTTTCTGCCAGATGCGTGGTAAACCATGTATCCTAGCTATAGCCTCACTCCTCGATCCCCTACTTCTCATACACTTAATTCGGCTTAAGTCTATATGTGTAAGTCTCAATGTATTTACTATATTGGTAACTATATCAAAGACGTCGGGTGCGTCCTCGTAGGATACTCTCACAAATATAGTATAAACCTATGATCTGATAAAAACTGTTTTACACAAATTCCTCTAATTTTCTCGGGGGAACCCATTTACCATGCTTATATAGTCTATGGAAAGTTGGTGTAAAGGAGTAAAGACTTTTCTCAATTATTATATCGCCGAAGGGAAACCTGACCTTAAATGAGGGAATAAGTTCATATATTTCAGCAACAACGCTTTCAGTAGGTTGTCCAGAGACTACAGCTCTCTCAGCATCAATTAGGGAGTAGTAGAAGTATGGTGTACTCGTTAGAAGCCTAGCAAGTAGGGCAGAATCCTTTCCCTCAAAATAATATAACCTTACAGGTACCTTATGTATGTCCCGAACAGTAATAATACAGTTACCCTCCCATATATTGCGGATATAATTTATATGGTTTCTAAGTTCATCTATAGATACCCTGTATCTCCACCTCTTCCACGTTTTCTCGATGATATCGTTGAGAGGTGTAAAAGCGAACATAAATCTATAGAATATGAGGAGTAAATCATTTTTATCAAATTTTATTTTACTATAAGTATCTATAACAGGATATTTTAGGAGATGTTCCACTTTCTCGGTAGCGCTCCAATCAACGTTTAGGAAACCCTCACAGTACTTAGTTAATCCAAGTGTAATACCGATCAGGGGGTTATGGAAATAGTATTCTAAGCCTTTAACAAACCTTATTGGTCTAAGATCTTTGATTAGAGAATTTAGGTATTCAGATGGGATGAAAAACGAGGAAACCTTACCTCTACCTGTAAGTGAATAAGATTTTTTTATACTACGGGAGTAGTTATAGAGATAGGTTTTTACATCAGGTAGGATAAGTAGAGTCGGGATTAAACCTATTTTCTTGAAATCTATGATCTGGTGAATATAGCTACCCTCAGCTAACATTTCACTTAATTTCCTGAAAAGGGTTTCCGGGGGTATTCCCGTCTTCTCTGATAGCTCTTCTAGTGTGTAGGAATCAGATGCGTGGAGCAGTAAGTGGAAGTCCTCTTTACTTATTCTTATCATTGTTTAGACCCTGCTCCCCGAATACCACGTTATATATGGAACAAAGTCCTTTATTATACTTTCTTTTCCATAAGCAGTTGGCTAACCCATTTTTATCTATGAAATTGTACAATAATTATATTTAAGGGCGTATTT
>JALURH010000118.1 GCA_027017025.1 Thermofilaceae archaeon | reverse complement strand
CCTTTATTACGTATAAAATAAAGACTTCGTATTATATCCCACTACAGTGGTCTTTTGGCTTAGGTTCAATTGGGGCGCTCTTTGATTTATTAGCGCATTTAAGTCTATCTATAGAATTAGCAGAAAACTACTTTAAAATTGCTGCTTTATGCTTTTCTTTATCCGCTTTTTTCCTCTCATTATTTCTTCTATTGATCTCAAATGTTAGATTTATACGTTTAGGATATTTCTTATTAGGTTTCTTTCTAATAATAGAACTTCTAGATTTACTTTATTCCAATTTAACAATTGTTAAAGTTTCAGGTTATTATTATTTATTTTCAACACGATCTTTTGTGGGATATTTTTCCAGAGCTACAAATATATTAATAGGTATATCATCTTTTGCATATTCTTCTCATATTTATATTAAAAGAGAAGACACTTACAGCAAAAGAAGGAAAAAACTGGTTAAAATAGTAAACTTCGCCTTACTTTTTGTGCTTCTGACTAATCCTATATCACCTATTTTTCTGAGAGGATTGTTCATGTTGTTAGGCGTGTTTATTGGTCCAGTATTCTTAGGTACGATACTATTAGTGTCTATACTATATGATCCCTTTATGTTCATAATATGGCGAGGAAAATTAAAAGGTTTGATCATATTTAGAGACGACGGTTTTATAATATTTAAAAAACTGGAACTTCAAGCAAATCGTTTATTTCTCAAATTCCTTTTACTTATAAATAATGTTTTAAGGGAATTCTTTACAGAAACAACATGGTGGCATTATCGTATGGAACTTGGAGAAGACATAGTTGAGATATATCGATACAATTCAATAAATATAGCAATGCTACATAGTAATCTACAAGATATAGCTACGAGCATGTTGGAATCTTTTATTTCAAGAATTGGTAGGGAACTCGATTATAAAGATTTAATGGTGTTCGATGAAGCGACCTTGGATAATGTTCGTTTTAAGATTTCCGTAATATACGTTGAAGAAATAGTTAATAAGTTACTTTAGGAGCCTTGTTTACTTTTATATATGTTGCTACGAAATAAATTAGTTGACTTAATGAGATTGCAATAAGTAGCCATTTCATTGATGCAACGGTAGACATAATTAATATAAACATGCTAGGCACCTTGTAAGGATCATGGAGGATGATTAGTTGAATCAAATTCTCTATGTAATCTAATCCTGCGGCTATCACGGGTAACGAGAAAATGATTCTAGCTACCCTATCTAATTTTTCCCATGTAGGGCCAAAGAAAGCTAAAGAGCTGCACAAAAGACCAACATATATCAATGGGTAAATGAAATCAAGGTATAATGCGTGAAGAACAGCGCTTCGTCCAATAGGTCCCCAGCGGTTTACGAGGTTAATAACATTTTCCTTAGTGAAAGCAAGTTGTAGCCTTATTATATCAAGGTTATCAATATTAGCGCTTTGAGCAATCAGGTAGAAAGCTAGGTTAAATAATATGAAAAGTGAGAAGAAAAGTAAAAGAACCTTAAAGCTTCTCAATCTGCGGTATAGTTTAGATAGGGGAGCAATCCCCGTGGTATCGTTTCTTTCCATGAGCCTTACCTCTATTTCTCATTTATGATAAATGCTCCTAGAGGGGTAACAAAAATGGAGATTACTATAGAGTATAAGTATATGTATTGAGGACCAAAGAGATTATATACATACCCGCTTACTAGCTGCCCTGTCGAAAGAGCCGAGTTGGCTATGAACCCATTTATGGCTGATATCTTACCTCTAATGGAGGGTATTGTTAAATCAGCTATCAGAGATTGCACGGATAGAGACCACATTGATCCAGCTATACCTGCTGCAAACCCAGCTATGATAAGAGTAGCGAATTTACTAACAATAAAATTGTTGTAACCCAACTCGAGTAAAAGGGTGAAACTTATAGAGTAACTAATGAAACTGCTTAAAAGAACCTTCTTTCTTCCTATTTTATCAACCATGAAACCTATGGGTAAAGCCATTAGAAGCTGGAATCCTGAAACCAACATAGAGTAATAACCCCAAATCTCTAAGCCAAATTCTAGGAAATAGGTTATGTAAAGCGGAGTTAAATAAACTAACCCTGTTACAAAATTGAAAATAATTATAACAATTATTATCCCCAAAAGTTTGTCTTTTATCCAACTCAGCGACCCTTGGTATTGCGATATAAAGTCATTTAAAACATTATTTAACTGTACGTCCTTCGGAGTAATAGTTTCAGTTAAAAACATCCATCTGATAAAGAAGGCAATCAGTATAAGAACAAACGATACAAGGTATCCAATCCTAACCCCGGAAACAATACCATAATTCGTCACCAAGAATATGGCTAAATATATGGCTCCCAAACCAGTAAGTCCATTAGTTAACTGTATCAAACCAAATCCTTTACCCCTAAGTCTACTAGGTAAACTGTCCGCTATTATTGCACTTAGTGCTGGTTGATAAATGAGTGCTAAACTGCTGACTATGGAAGCTATAAGGACAATTTTCCAATCCCAAGCTATGTAGAATAGAAGGTAAGTTATCGATAAAATAAAAGTGAAAACTACAATGATTTTCTTCCTTCCAATAGTGTCCGTTAAGTACCCCCCAATAATTCTAACAATAGCTAAAGTGTAACTGGATAAAGCCCCAATTAAACCAACAATGTACTCGTTTCCGTTCAAAGCCAATATAAAGTGTTGAAAGTAAGGAGCAGTTATAGTCCAAGTTGGTGCCAAAATCATCCAGCTAACTAACATTGTAATATAGTTCCTCCTTAAGAACTTCTCACGACCCATCTCCTGCTCTAAATCACCACAAGTCATATTCAACACCCCAGAGACATTATAAAAATGCAGAGAAATGATATTTAACTTTAGCCTAAATGCAGATTTGGAGGAAATTGGGAGAAGGCCCTAAGATTGAGATTAAATTGGATAAATGCCCCTATTGTAATTCCCCTGTGGATCTCGAGGTTATGAAGTTTTGCTCAAAGTGGCCGTCGTTAACGGTTAGCCTTGAGGAGAAAGAGGTGCTAGAGAAACTAGAAAAGCTAACTAACAAGGTATTTCAAAAGGTTATACTTAAACTATTCGAGGATAGTGGTCTTAAGAGGAGGTTAGAGGAGATAATCAAGGAATCCATAGATTGATCTAGATTAGATTCTTCTCCTTTAATAACTTTATTCCCTCCTTGGTTATTCCTATTGTTCTTCCACCGTTTGCTCTTCTTCCATAGTGAAACCATATTAGTCCTTTTCTCTCTAATCTTTTCAACACTTTCCATGTTCTTATCACATATCTCGCTTCTTTGGGTATCTTCTTTTGTATCATGTGGATGCTAACATTAGCTTTTGTGGACCCATGACATGCATAGTAAACAGCTGTTAGGACTGCTATTTCATCCTCATTCAGCAATTTACTACATCATTTCCCTTCTTAAGGGAAAATTATTTATAAATTTTTCCCTAATCCATGGTATATAATAACCTTTAAATAGAATTTCTCAATATATTTTTTCTATAAGTATGAAAAGTTCTGATAAAGTAGAAACTTTGGTGTTTGATCATGGCTAAGAAGTCTCTCATCGAGATTATTGACAGTATAATCGAGGGCCTGTATGCTCTTCAAGATGAACCTTTTGGAGTCGCTGAATTATCTAGCGCTGCCGGTATTAAATATGATACTGCTAAGAGGATGTTAGAGATCATGGAGAAGTTGTATAAAGCCGGTTTCCTGATAAGGGTTAAAGAGAGACCCAAAATGTTTATGTGGATACCCAACAGAGATATGGATGATTTACTGATCCAAAAGTTTTTCCAAGTGTTGGTGTTAAAGGAGACTTTAACCATTAGAGATCTAATGGAGGATTATGGTCTGGACGAGGAGGAGAGTGAGAAAATACTCAAGCTCCTAGTTGACAAAGGTTTAGCCAGATGGATAGATGTGGACAGAGTGGGGATCAAAAGATTATCAAAATATATTAAAGAATCGGAAGAGAAAAAAGAGGAGAAGAAGAAGGTCTTTTTACCCTAGAAATTAAGGAGTTTAAATAAGAAATTCTATATAGTTTAAAGCTAAGGGGCTTTTATTTCCCTTTTCAATTTCTTTCTCTCCTTGTTTTGACGTAAGAGCAGAATACTTAAAATTACTAGTCCTAATACAGCAGTTATGTTTATGAAATATAATGTGACCGTTTCAGCT
>JALURH010000117.1 GCA_027017025.1 Thermofilaceae archaeon | reverse complement strand
CTATCAAATAGGTATAGCATATCTCCTCTAGGCCGCCAATATATCCTACTTAAACCAGTATATCCCGGAGGTACGAGTAGTACAAGCTCTAGACTCCCATAGGCGACGTGTGCGTAGGACTCTACACCTAGTTTCTCGAGCCCTATCACCTTAGCTTCAATAAAGTTTTCCTCAGGTTTATCCCGAACCTCTACATGCTGTGGCCTAAACCCTAGGATAACATCTCTCCCAACCAGGGATCTATATTTATCCGGTAAGTCTATTTTGAAGTAACTTGAGCTAAAAACTATTTTCTCATCCCCCTCTACCACTCCCTCAACAAAATTCATTGGTGGGCTACCAACAAATCCAGCGACGAAGGTGTTAGCAGGTTTATAGAATATATTCTCAGGCGTATCAACTTGCTGTAGCCTACCCTGGTTCATTACAGCTATCCTATCCGCCATAGTCATAGCTTCAACCTGGTCGTGCGTAACGTAGATAGTTGTTATACCTAGGTCGTAGCTAAGAAGCTTCTTGAGTTCAAACCTCATTTTTACCCTAAGTTTAGCGTCGAGATTACTTAAAGGCTCATCTAGCAGAAATACTTCTGGCTCACGTACAAGTGCTCGGGCTAGAGCTACACGTTGCTGTTGTCCACCTGAGAGTTGGCTAGGTTTCCTGTCGAGGAGATCGGCGATGCCGAGGAACCTAGCGACCTCTTTAACCCTTTTATCCCTCTCGTTCTTTGGGACACCAGCCATCCTGAGTGGAAACTCTATGTTACCGTAGACCGTCATATGTGGGTAGAGAGCATAACTCTGGAAAACCATAGCAACGTTCCTTTTAGTAGGGTCTACCTCGTTTACCAACCTATCCCCAATCCATATCTCCCCTTTATCTGGTTTCTCGAGTCCAGCTATAAGCCTCAACGTAGTTGATTTACCGCATCCACTAGGCCCAAGAAGTACTATAAACTCTTTATCCCTTATCTCGAGCGAGAGATTATCAACTGCCACAACTTTCCCAAATCTCTTAGTTATATTCTTTAAAACAACTTTAGCCATAGAGTCACCCCTTCCCGCCTGTAACAGTTATCCCCCTAATCAAGTACTTATTGAGGGTGACGAAGAGCACAATAGTGGGTAGAGCTGCTAGGAGCGAGCCAGCAATAATAGGTGTATACTCTACCCACATGGATCTCTGGAAAGCGAAGCTCAAACCAACAGGTAAGGTGAAGTTCTCAGGACTCCTGAGGAACACTAGAGGGCCAAGGAAAGCATTCCATGCACCCAGGAACTGGTATACAGCTATCGCCCCTATAGCTGGCTTAGCTAGTGGGAAAGCAACATAGAAGAATGTTTTAACTGGCCCACATCCATCGAGTCTTGCTGCCTCGAATATGTCTTGTGGGAGGGAAATAAAGTATTGCCTCATGAGGAAGATACTGGAGATACTTGTTATACCCATTATAGCTAATCCAATGATATTGTCAATTAGACCCAACTTATATATTATTATGTAATTAGGCACTAATGTAACGAATCCTGGAATCATAAGCAATGCTTGTAGTGCAGAGAATATTCCATCCCTACCTGGGAACCTAAGCCTAGCGAAAGCATACCCAGCCATTGAGGAAAATAGAACATTTCCCGCTACAATTATCCCAGCATAGAGGGAGGAGTTAAGTATCCACCTAGGGAAGAGTTTAAGCCTAAATAGTTTCTCAAAGTTCTCTAGGGTGAATGGGTCTGGGATCCAGCTTGGAGGGTAGCTCGAGGCTTGCTTCCAAGTCATGAATGATGCTACTGTAGATCTCAGGAAAGGTGTCAGGTATATTAGGGCGAAGATTGAGAGCACTATATAGGTTAGAGCTAGCCAGCTAGCCCTAAGTAGCCTATGTTTATTCACCTTATCTCACCTCCATACTTCTTCTGGTAAATATAGGTTGTTGTAAATATCATAGCGAAAAGAAGCAGGCTCTTGGCAGCAGCTACGCCAGGCCTCAGCCTCGTGAAGGCTTCATTATATATATCTATTGCAATCGTGTAGCCGGAGCCCCCCGGTCCACCCCCCGTGCCAGCCATAACCCAGGCTAGATCGAACATCTGTAAGGCACCTATAATACCCATTACAACCACATAGGTGATCATGGGCTTAAGCATGGGTATAGTTACGAATAGGAAACGTCTAAGTGGTCCAGCTCCATCAAGCATAGCTGCCTCATATATCTCCCTAGGTATCGCTTGCATAGCTGCTAAAAAAGAAACCATGAAGTGTCCACTAGTCCCCCATATAGCTACTATAGATATAGCTAATAGCAGATACCTTGGGTCATTTATCCAATCCGGCTGAAAACCTGGTGCAATAAAACCTATTGCGTAATTTATGAAACCATTCTTCATAAAGAGCCAGATAAATATTAGGGATATTATAACGGGGCACGTTGTTCCAGGCAGGAAATATGCTAGCTTATAGAATTGGACTCCTCTTATCTTCTGGTTAGCAAATGCCGCTAAGATTAGTGCCAGGAAGGTTTGTGTAGGCACAACTATAGCGGTGTATATGACGATGTTTTTCATCCCAGTGAAGAATGGTGTTATGAGGTAGGATGCACCCATAGCACCCCTAATGAGGTCCCTTACCATAATCTCGTAGTTCTTGAGGCCAACGAACCTCATTGGGCTAATATAGTCCCATTCGAAGAAACTAAGGTATACTGCGAAGAAAGCCGAGAAGTATCCGAAAACCATATTCAATAAGACAGCTACAGAGATTAGAGCGAAAGCCCCTATAGCCTCCCTGGTAGAAGCTTTCTCGAGAAAACTACTAAAAAAATAATTAATTTTTTCCATCATGCTAAGACCTAGCTTAGGTCCTTTTAAATTAGCCCCCAAGTGTCTCCCGGATAGCCTGCTTTATCGTCGGTATAACCTCCTCCAGCGGTAACTCTCCTCTCATAGCTGCAGCCATAGTGTCGCTAATCTTACCCTCCAGTTCGCCGCTCTTCGGTCCCCAGAGGAATACCAGTACGGTATCGTACTTGAAGGAGAGTGTCTTCCTGTGTTGTGCCCACATCTCTGCGCTTTCCTCAAGCCCCTTGATTGAGGGAAGAGTATGACCCATTTTTACGACGAGTTCATGCTGTCCCTCCTTACCCAAGATAAACTCCACGAATTTCCACGCCTCCTTTGGATGCTCTGTTTTAGCGCTTATTCCTAGGGCTACTGTGTAAGCCATCGTTGCCCTACCCTTGCTCCCTCTTGGGAGTGGAGCTATATCCCAGTCCTCACCGAACTTAAAGTCTGGGAACTGGTCCGCTAAGAAGGGTATCATCCAGTTACCGCTTATAACCATAGCTACCTCTTGTTTGCCGAAAGCATCTCCCAGCCATCCTGCACCTACATCAGCTGGTTGCACAACATATGGTGGTTTGTTGTTCTTTTCCCTCTCAACCTTACCCAGTAGGTAGAGCTTTATGTACCATAGGAGGGTATCCTTGACCTCCGGTCTATCAAACCATGCTTCATCCCCTGGTTTCTCGAACCAAGGCTTGGGGGCACCATTGCTTAAAGCAACGGGGACATATCTGTTGAAGCCACCAAGGTATATTGCTAAGCCTGGTTTACCAGTCTTGTCGGCGATTATCTTAGCATACTCCTCTAGTTGCTCCCATGTCTCGGGTGGACCCGATAGACCAGCCTGAGCAAATATCTTCTTGTTCCAGAATAATGCCAGCATACTCCAGTCCTTGGGTAAGCCATATATCTTCCCGTCCTTGCCTTTAAAGGGCTCGAGTAGGTGCGGGTAGAACTGGTTTATGAAATCCGGCGGAGCTATATCGGATATTGGGTAAAGGGCTCCCTTCTCAATAAATATTGGAGCCCAGTTACTATCAACATAGAATATGTCTGGAGCGACGCCTGCACCATATGATGCTAGGATATTTTCGTGAAACATCTGTGTTATAACTTCATACTTAACCTCTATATTGGGGTTCTGCTCCATAAACTTCTTAATCATTTTCTCATAATTCTTCATCTCAGTTTCTCCAGCACTCCACCCAGCAAACCTTACAAAAACTTTCTCCGCAGGGGCTACAGGTGGAAATAGTACGAAGTATACTAGGGCTGAAGCCAACACAATAACGACAACTATTAAGGCAATGACCGCTTTATTCAACGCTAAGGGCATTTTTTCACCTCTAACAATTAAATACTATCAAAT
>JALURH010000116.1 GCA_027017025.1 Thermofilaceae archaeon | reverse complement strand
CCTCACTCTGTATCTTTTTGATACAGAGTGGGTCATTACGGCTTGTTTTCGCTCCTAGCCCGACTGTGGGAGCGGGGAGTTGCTGTACACTATTTTATCTGTCTTGAACCCACTCCCCTCATCGAACCGGGAGCACATCTAAGGCTCATCCCCCTCGCCCTCATCATCAGGGTCGATTCCCACTCAAAACTAGTAGCAAGAAACTTATAAGCTTTAAGAGGACTCAAAAAAATATAGAAAGCCATAATTTAACACAGTTTTACGAAGCAGTTTCACAACCCTTATATCAACCACTATCCCCCTTGTAGCTCTATTTTTAAGGACTTTACCGAGGTCTTCGGTATATTCTTCAACGTGTTTGGGACCTATTTTATAGCCAGTAAATACACCTATATCGATATCCCTAAATAGGGGCGAGGATAGGAATCCGCCGTAGATAGTGGCAAACAATATTTCTCTACGCTCTAGAAGTACCTTCTTTATGTCGCGAATAATAGCTTCCCTATCTTCAAGCGAGAGTCTATAGAAAGAAATTTCCTTTTTTCTTCAGCAATCCTTAGAGACATAGTTCCTAACCTCGGAGACGAAACTCTCTATTGCTGCCATGTTGTTCCCCTTAGCTTCCCTATATATACGTTCATCATCTATTTGCCAATATCTGTGTACAATCATATTACGTAGAGAAGCTGCCTCCTCCATAGCTTTACCAGTATCTGGGTCAATTACTCCATGTAGTACAAGTTTCCTGAAAACATCCCTATAGCTCTCAACAGTAACACCGAATTTTTTCTCGAGGATCATAAGCTCTAGGTCAGCTACAGCTCAACAGCTTGGATAATTGCATATCGAAGTGAAAAGCGGAGGGTTCTGCTAGACAAAAATTTCCCTTTATCCTTCGATACGCAATCCCTTATCTCTTCTAAAGCCTCTATGATATAAAATATATTTATCAACGATATCTCTATTAAGCTTAGGCAAATTCCTCCCCGAAACCTTTACAACCCACATACTTTTTCCAGCTATAAAAGATTTACTAACTAGAACGTACTTTCAATCAATAATGAGAGGACTAGTATAAATAAACAGATAAGGTTTCTCTCCATGAGGGAAAAGGAAATATTATGGTAAAAATACAACTAATCATGAAGTGAACAGAAAATGCTAGTGTTTGCCCATAGAGGGGCATCACTTGAAGCACCGGAAAACACATTATCCGCCTTCATAAAAGCCTTCCAGGAGGGGGTGGACGGGGTAGAGCTTGACGTGAGGATTTCTGCAGACAAGAAATTGATTGTTTTCCACGATAGAAAACTCGATAGGCTAACGAATGGTAGGGGGCCAGTAGAGAAGTATAGGCTAGAGGAACTATCTAGGTTTAGAGTAGCTGGGAACGAGCACATACCTACATTAGAGGAGGTATTGCAGCTAGCTAGGAGATATAACAAGATGCTGCTTATAGACCTAAAAGCTAGGAACGCTGAAAGAGAACTTATTGACCTAATAGATACGTATGGGATGACTAGAAAGGTAATAATTACGAGCATGATATGCCATAGCTCCAGGAGAATTAAGCAAATAAATCCAAGTATTAAAACCGCTTTACTACTCTATAAGTGGCTACGGCTACTCAAGGTAGACCCACACAAATTTCTGGAAATACTTGTGGAGGGAGGATGGAGATGGTACCTAGAAGATCCAGTAAGACTAGCAACCGAGTATATAGCGGATTACGTACATATAGCTAACCCGATGGATATAAGCCGAGATCTAGTAGAGAGGGCTCACCGGAAAGGTATAGGGGTAATAGCTGGGACAACAGATAACTTAGAGATAACCAGGAAGCTAGTGGAGATGGGTGTAGATGTACTAGTACCTAATAACCCGAGAATGGTTATAGATATAATTAGGGAAAACAAAAGATAGTCCCACTATTTTTTCTCCCACTAAAAATAGTAGGAGCGGTAACAGAAGGGTTTTAGAGTAGCGCTACGGCACTGTGTTGAAGCCAGCTTGCCTATAGTGTTCATCAAAGGTAAACGCGGTTCTTATATCCATTTTCTCCATTATTGCAAAAGATGTGCAGTCAGTGAAGCTCCAAAACTTATCCTTATACTCCCTAAATATTTCCCAGGCTTTATGAAATATTTCCTCATCGACCTTGATTATCCTAGTTATCTTTGACTCCTTAATTGATTCTCCAACACTAATAGCTAGGTCCTTACTTCTAGTAAGAACCAACACAGCTGTTACAACTTCATCGAATACGTAATCCGAAGTATAGATTATTACTGGCCCAAACTCCCTATCCCTTATTTTCTTGACAAAGGATACAGCTGCTTCATGGTTTTTATCCCTCTTATTGTAGTACGCTATGTAGGCTGAGGAATCAACGAATATCATCATCCCTACTCTCCCCGTATATTAGGGCTTCAAGCTTGCTAGAGTCTGTTTCAACACCAAAGTCTATAGGCTCGAAGCTTAGGAAGGAGTCATCTTCTAGACTGCTTTTCCATATGACCCATTCCTCTAATGCTTCTCTAACAACCTCCTTAATAGTCTTCTTCTCCCTCCTCGCTATCTCCACAATCTTCCTATGTAACTCTTCGGGAACAAGTGTTTGAACAACCTTCAACTACATCCCTAGTTAAATGATATATTCCATGCCATATAAAATCTTATATTGGATGCAGAATAGCATGCAACAAACTATTTCCTCAAAGCTCTTCTAGGAATAAGATTCCATATACAACTTAGCAGGGATAAACCACTATCCCTACTGTTTTCACTACTAAAATTGTAGGAGAATCCCTAAAAGGTTCCTGGAGCCAAATCTCTATAGTAAAGAAAATATCGAAAAGCAACATGCTATTAACATAGCTCGGCTATATAGTCGCTTAGCTTACCTAGTCCTAACTAAGTAATTGTCCTTATATCTAGGAAGATAGGGGGTTATTAGTAGCCCTGGGTTAGCTAACTACACTAGGTGTACTTCTTAGCTAGCCTAGCTAGCCTTATACCCTCTATCCATAGCAGAGTAGTGGGCACTAAAGCTACCACTATGTTCTCTAGAGGAGGTTTCACTAAGAAGAAATAAGCTACTATCAGAACTGTGCTAAACACAGCATAGGGTATAAGCCTCGGAACTATACTGCCGAGTAAACCTATGTAGACCGACATCAGGGAATCCTTATTTACTTTAGCAACATACTTCCCGGAGCTTCTCTCGGCGAAACCTAGTTCGACGAGCCTATCTAAGTAGTACTTAGCCGAGCCAGAGCTACTAATCCCAGCTAAACGTTGAATCTCCCTAACACCCATAGGTCTACCATGCTTCAGGATAGTGAAGTATACCTTAGCTAGGTTACCGCTAATTGCTACAATCCTTGAAGACAAAGTGTCCACCTACTACTTCTCCACTGGTATTTTCTTCCTAACCAATATATAGGAGACAGCGGCTACTACCCCCGCTAGAATAACTGAAGCTAGAACATATATGATGATCAAGTAGATCGTAGAGAACGAATAACTCTCTCCACTACTCACTTGCCACTCCTGTTTACCCTCAGGGGTTGATAAACCCTGCCCCCCTCCCTGGAGGAAAAAGCTTGGAGGTACACCAATACACTTCAGCACCATAGCTCCCTTCATCGAGCTATAGGGGACCCATTTCCCACTAAACCATACAAGCCTACTGTTCCAGCCAGAATAACCCAGCCTAGATGCAGAGACTATAGCATCTATATCCTCCTCCCCCAAACCCTCTATGACGCCCTGCTGTAATAACCATTTTAGCTCTGTTCTCAAAGCATTCTTAACGTCTCCCTCACTTATATTAAGAGCTGGGACAAGTCTAGAACCTGTAGACTCTTCAATTTTCTCAAAATTATCTCTACTTACAAAGTCCCCGCTGAGACCTATTGACTCGAAGACCTCCCTAAATTCATCTAAAACATCGTTGCTCAGCTTATCTACATTAATAACTTTCAGCGAGAGATATACCGTATTACCTCTACCTTTCCCCTCCACCGAGAGGCTAGCTGTAGCTATCTTCTTTGTCAACATAAACTCTAGGTAGCTATCCTCTGGAATCTTCTTTACCCAAATATTCCAGCCTAGTTTCTCAGCTTCCTTAACTTTAAGCTCAGATACATTCAGTTTTTCGCTTGAGTACTCGATAGTACATACGTAAACCGTTCTAGTTGTTACCTCCTTTTTGAGGGGTATCTGGA